>JAHBVU010000016.1 GCA_019637315.1 Gemmatimonadales bacterium | reverse complement strand
GAGCAAAGTGGTCGTTGACTGGAGAAAACGACGCCTCGTCCTCGGCCGGAACCGCCTCGCGCGCGCGCAGGTCGATCGAGTCCCGCTCGGGGAGCGGCGAACCATCTTCGAAGGAATCAGTAATGAGATCGCCTCACGGATCGTAACCAAGGTTGGGGGCAAGCCAGCGCTCGACCTCCTCGACCGATAACCCCTTGCGCTCGGCGTAACTTTCCACCTGGTCGCGAGTAATCCTGTCGACCGAGAAATAACGAGCCTCTGGATGCGCGAAATACCAGCCACTGACCGAGGCCGCCGGGTACATGGCGAAACTCTCGGTGAGCTTGATGCCGGTCTTGGACTCGACGTCGAGCAACTTCCACAGAGTGGCCTTCTCCGTGTGATCGGGACACGCGGGATACCCGGGCGCCGGCCGGATCCCCTGATACTTTTCTTCGATGAGTTCGTCCTTGGAAAGGTTATCCGAAGCACCGACGCCCCACTCCTTGCGCGCCTGTTCATGCAGCATCTCGGCGAGCGCTTCCGCGAGCCGATCGGCGAGTGCCTTGGCCATGATCGCATTGTAGGCGTCGTGATCCTTCTCGTAACGCGCGACGATCTCTTCGAGACCGATCCCCGTGGTGACGGCGAACGCGCCCACGTGGTCCTCGAGCCCACTCGCGACCGGCGCGACGTAGTCGGCAAGACACCGGAACGCCTCCTGGCCCTTGCGCTCCCACTGCTGACGGAGCATGTGCAGCCGGGCACGCTCGCGCTTCCGCGCGCCGTCGGCGTAAAGGACGATGTCCTCCCCATCCGCGTTCGCGGGGAAAAAACCATGGACGGCCCGCGCCTGGAGCAGCCGCTTTTCGACGATCTCGCCGAGCAGGCGTCGCGCGTCCGAAAACAGCTTTTTCGCCTCCGCGCCAATCGTCGGATCCTCGAAAATCTTCGGGTATTTGCCGCGAAGTTCCCAGGTTTGAAAGAATGGGGACCAGTCGATGTACTCGGCAATCGTTCCGAGCGGTATGTCCTCGAGGACGCGAACGCCGACGAACGAAGGGGTAAGTAAATTCGCCGACTCCCAATGGATCTGGAACCGTCGCGCGATGGCCTCGTCGAAGGGAACCAACACTTTCTGCTGCCGCTGGGAGAACGCTTGGCGATCCTTTTCCTGCTCGGCCCGGTTTTCCTTGTCGAACGCTTCGCGCAGCTCGGCGCGCCGCAGCCGATCGATCACCCCCACGCTCCGCGAGGCATCGAGCACGTGGACGACCGACTGGGCATAAGCGGGCGCGATTTTTACCGCGGTGTGTTTGGAACTGGTGGTTGCCCCGCCAATGAGAAGCGGAACGGAAAACCCCTCCCGCTGCATCTCGCGCGCGACATGAACCATCTCCTCGAGAGAGGGGGTGATCAAGCCGGAGAGGCCGATAATATCGACGTCGTGCTCCCGCGCCGCCTTCAGGATTTGCTCGCACGGAATCATGACCCCGAGGTCGATGATCTCGTAGTCATTGCATCCGAGCACGACGCCGACGATATTCTTGCCGATGTCGTGGACGTCTCCCTTGACGGTGGCGAGAAGAATCTTGCCCCGCGCCTGGTGCGTACCGCCGGCCTTGGCCTTTTCCGCCTCCATGAAAGGGATCAGATACGCGACCGCCTTCTTCATGACGCGCGCGCTCTTAACGACCTGGGGGAGGAACATCTTGCCGGCGCCGAAGAGATCGCCGACGACGTTCATGCCGTCCATCAGCGGACCTTCGATCACCTCGATCGGACGGGCCGCGCGAAGCCGAGCTTCTTCGGTGTCGGCTTCGATGAACTCCGCGATTCCCTCGACCAGCGCATGGGCCAGTCGCTTCTCGACCGGGAGCTGTCGCCAGGATGCGTCAGCCTCGACTCGAGCACCCTGGTGTTTGAACGTGTCGGCAATCGCGAGCAGGCGCTCGGTCGCGTCGTCGCGTCGATTGAGGACGACGTCTTCGACCCGCTCCAGCAGCTCGGCAGGAATATCGTCGTAGACCTGCAGCGCACCGGCGTTGACGATGCCCATGTCCATCCCGGCCTTGATGGCATGGTACAGAAAGACGGTGTGGATCGCTTCTCGAATCGGGTCGTTGCCGCGGAACGAGAACGACACGTTGCTGACGCCACCGCTCACCAGCGCATGGGGCAGGGTGGCTTTGATCCGCTTGGTCGCCTCGATGAAATCGACGGCGTAGCCTTGGTGCTCCTCGATCCCGGTGGCAATGGCAAAGATGTTGGGGTCGAAGATGATGTCTTCCGGCGGAAAGTCCGCCTGCTCGATCAGCAGCCGATAGGCACGCTCCGCAATGGCCACCTTGCGGTCCGCCGTGTCGGCCTGTCCGGTTTCGTCGAAGGCCATCACGATCACCGCGGCGCCGTAGCGGCGTACCAGCCGTGCCTGACGGAGAAACTCCTCCTCGCCCTCTTTGAGCGAGATCGAGTTGACGATCCCCTTGCCCTGGACGTTCTTGAGCCCCTCCTCGATCACGCTCCACTTTGAGGAGTCGATCATGATCGGGACCTTGGCCACCGCCGGTTCGGACGCAATCATGCGCAGGAAGGTTCGCATCGCAGCCTGCGAGTCGAGCATGCCTTCGTCCATGTTGACGTCGATCAGCTGGGCGCCGCTCTCGACCTGGCTCCGGGCAATCTCGAGCCCAGTCTCGTACTGGCCGTCGAGGATCAACTTGGCAAAGCGGCGGGAGCCCGTGACATTGGTGCGCTCGCCGACGTTGACGAAGAGCGAGTCGGGGCCGATCGTCACAGGCTCGAGGCCACTCAAGCGGAGACGCGGCTCGGGCGCCACCAGTGTCCGCGGTGGCAGCGCGGCCACCGCGGTGGCGATGGCGCGAATGTGGTCCGGTGTGGTGCCGCAGCATCCTCCCACGATGTTGACCAGCCCGCTCTTGGCGAACTCGGCAATCGTGGTCGCCATCGTTTCGGGGGACTCATCGTAGCCGCCGAACTCGTTCGGCAGCCCCGCGTTCGGATGCGCGCTGACGAACGCCGGTGCAATCCGCGAGAGCTCTTGAACGTAGGGCCGCAGCAGGTCGGCGCCCAAGGCGCAGTTGAATCCGACGGACAGGGGTTTGGCGTGCGCGACGGAGTTCCAGAACGCTTCCGCCGTCTGCCCGGACAGGGTGCGGCCGCTGGCGTCGGTGATGGTGCCCGAGATCATGATCGGGAGTCGCTCGCCGCGACGGTCGAAGCACGCCTCGATCGCAAAGATCGCTGCCTTGGCATTGAGCGTATCGAAGATCGTCTCGATCAAGAGCAGGTCGGCGCCACCGTCGATCAGGCCGTTGGCTGCCTCGTCGTACGCGACCACGAGTTCGTCGAACGTCACTCCGCGCGCCGCGGGGTCGTTGACATCCGGCGAGAGTGATGCTGTCCGCGTGGTGGGGCCGAGCACGCCGGCGACATAGCGTGGCGAATCGTCCCGCTCGAACTCGTCCGCGACCTGCCGAGCCAGCTGCGCCGATACCAGGTTGATCTCGTAGACCAGCGATTGCATCCGGTAGTCGGCCATTGCAATGCTGTTGGCGTTGAACGAGTTCGTCTCGACGATATCGGCGCCGGCGTCGAGATAGGCGCGATGAATCCCGGCCACGAGCTCCGGTTGCGTCAGGCACAGCAGGTCGTTGTTGCCGCGCAAGTCGCCAGCCCAGTCGGCAAACCGACTGCCTCGATAGGCTGCTTCATCCAGCTTGTGCCGCTGGATCATGGTGCCGTAGGCGCCGTCGAGAATCACCACGCGGCGGCGGAGCAGGGGCTCCAGTTTGGCAAGGCGCGCGGCGCGACGCTCACGGAGCGCGATCGACGGTTCGATTCGGTCAGCGACGGTCATGCAGTCCCCTCAAACAGGATGCCCGGGGCTGAAAACGCCCCGGGCAAGCGTTTTAGCGTTTGTTTAACGTGGCCGCAATCAGCGCAAATCACCACGGGAGTCGTCAATTGTCTGACAGGTAATCTAAGCAAGCGTCATGCCGGACGCCAATCTGCCGCGGCTCGCGGGTCATACGCCCGTATATTACCGCCACCCAAGCATGAGCAATGATAAATGTCTCCCGGTCCGATCCGTCGTCCCCCGCCCACCCGAGCCGTCGATCAGGTCGATACCCTGCATGGTGTCGAGGTTGCCGATCCGTATCGCTGGCTCGAGAACACCGAGTCGCCGGAGACCGCCGCGTGGATTGCTGCTCAGAACGAGGTGACTTTTGCGTACCTCGAGTCACTGCCGTTGCGCGAGGAGCTCAAGCAGCGGCTGACGGCGCTGTACGACTACGAACGCTATTCCATCCCGTATCATCGGGGTGGCCGGTACTTCTACACGCGTAACACCGGCCTCCAGAACCAGGCGATACTGTACCTGCAGGATTCGCTCGCTGCGGATGGGCGCGAGCTGCTCGATCCGAACGGCCTCTCTCCCGACGGCACGGTGGCGCTTTCCCTGGTCGAGCCGAGCCCGGATGGCCGGCTGCTGCTCTATGGCACCTCAGCCAGTGGCTCCGATTGGCAGGAGTTCAGGATTCGTCAGGTCGATGATGGCATCGACCGCGGCGATCACCTGCGCTGGATCAAGTTTTCACGGGGCAGCTGGACCCGGGATGGCAAGGGATTCTTCTACTCCCGCTATCCTGAGCCGGTTCCAGATGCCGCGTTGAGTGCGCAGAATCGCGACATGAAGGTGTACTACCACCGGCTCGGCACCGATCAGCGGGAGGATCAGCTCGTCTACGAGCGACCGGATCAGCCGGATTGGGGCTTTGCCGGGGAGGTTACCCACGACGGACGCTACCTCGTTCTCACGGTCTGGCTGGGAACGGATTCGCGCACCCGGGTCTACTACCACGATCTGGGCGACCCACTGGCGCCGAACCCGGTCGGCCCGGTGGTAAAGTTGCTCGATGATTTCGACGCAGCCTACGGCTTCATTGGTAATGCGGGGCCAATCTTCTATTTCCGAACCGATCGAGACGCGGCCCGCGGTCGAGTCATTGCCATCGATACGAGGGCACCAGCGCCTGATGCCTGGCGCGAGATCATCTCCGAGGCGGAGCAGCCGCTCGACGCCGTTGCCCTCGTGGGCGGCCGGCTGGTGACGTCGTACCTGGTCGATGCCAAGTCGCGGCTCGCTGTCGTCGATCTCGATGGCAATCCGGTGTCCGAGATTCCGCTGCCTGGTATTGGTACGGCTGGCGGGATTTCGGGAGAGCCGGACCGTCAGGAGATGTTCTTTGCCTTCACCTCGTCGCTGGTGCCGACGTCCATTCTCCGCTACGACCTGCAGGCGGGTGCGCTGACGCCGTTCAGGGCGCCCAAGCTCACTTTCGACCCATCGGTATTCGTTACCGAGCAGGTCTTTGTCACCAGTCGAGACGGTACCCAGGTACCGGTATTCCTGACGCACCGGAAGGAGCTGGTCCGGGACGGATCCCATCCGACGCTACTGTACGGATATGGTGGGTTCAACGCGAATCTGACACCCTTCTTCGATCCTGCAACGATTGCCTGGCTCGAGCAGGGCGGGATCTATGCGCAAGCGAATCTGCGCGGCGGGGGCGAGTACGGGGAGGACTGGCATCGTGCCGGTATGTTCGAGAAGAAGCAGAACGTATTCGACGACTGTACTGCCGTGGCCGAGTACCTGATTCGGGAGGGCTACACGGGCGCCGGGCACCTGGCCGTCGAAGGGGCTTCGAACGGCGGGCTGCTCGTCGGCGCGGTCATGACCCAGCGCCCTGAACTCTTTGCGGTGGCCCTGCCCGACGTCGGTGTGATGGACATGTTGCGTTACCATCACTTCACCATCGGATGGGCCTGGGCAACCGAGTACGGCAGAGCGGATGACGCGGCGCACTTTCATGTGCTTCGCGCCTACTCGCCGCTGCACAACCTGAAGCCGGGCACCAACTATCCGGCAACCCTGGTGACGACGGCCGACCATGACGACCGCGTGGTACCTGGGCATTCGTTCAAGTTTGCGGCTGCGCTCCAGGCCGCGACGACCTGGGACCGGCCCGCCTATATCCGGATCGAGACCAAGGCCGGGCATGGTGCAGGGAAGCCGGTGAGCAAGCTGGTTGAAGCGAGGGCGGATGTGCTGGCCTTTGCGCTGGCCAACACACGCAGCCAGTGAGCTAGTCGGCCAGGCCCAGGGCGAGCCGGGCGGCGGCCACCGTGACGCCTTCGACGGCAACGACTTTGCGGCGTCCCGAAGCACCACCGGTGATGGTCACGGCTCGGCGCGGCAGCGCAAGGCGAGCGGCCAGAAACCTGATGATCTCGTCGTTGGCCGCGCCATCGATCGGTGGGGAGGCGATGCGCAGTTTGAGCGCGTCGCCGTGCATCCCGGCGATTTCGGTTCGCGACGCGCGCGGCTGAACGTGCAGCTCGATCCGGACCCCCTGGGGCGTCGGATGGATCGGCACTAGCCGCCAAGCACCCGGAAAAGCAGGGCCCGCAAGAGCAGCAGCAGCAGATAGGCAACGATCGGACTCGCATCGATGATGCCGAACGGCGGCAATCGCCGGCGAATCGGGGCAAGGATCCACTCGGTCAGCGCGTAGAACGGGCGCATCCCCCGGTGGGTCGACCCCAACCCGAACCAGGTGCCGATGAAGCGTACGAACAGCGCGGCAATGATCAGCGTAATGGCCCAGTCGACCCCGACCCGCGCCAGCATCAGCGGTGAGGCATCACGAAGGGCCAGCAGGGAATAGACGAGCTGGATCAAGCCTCGTGCGACCCAGACGAGGGCCAGCCCAAGCACGACGGCAATCCCGATCAGCCAGAGCGAGGCATCCTGCGGGTTGCCGCCGCGCCGGGCGAGTTGCCGCTCGAGGGGACGAAGCACCGGGTCGGAGAGGCTTCGGACCGTTTTGGACCACGCACCGAGCGGCGCAATGCGGCGGGAACGAACCGCCCAGTGGGTCGCGGCGACGATTGCGGCCAAGCCGACGGCGCTCAACGCGATTGCCCGAATGGCGAGATCGATCAGCCCGGCTACCGGGGCGAGGGCCATCGAGTCAACCCTCGCAGCTGACGGACCGAGGAATGACTCGGCCGCAGGCGATGATGTCGTCCATTCCACGCGCCATTGGTCCGCAGGCAGCGGTCTGAGCCGTTTCTGAGGCCGCTTCCCTGGTCGGACCGGAGGCCTTGGCGCAGCGGCTGGCGCCTCGGAAGTCCACACAGACCTCGCAGGTGATCTGCTGCGGCTTGAAGCTCGTATACGCCAGAATGCCGACGAAGATTGCGACGATGATGGCAAAGACGACTGAACGACTGAGGCGCATGGAGCCCGACTCCGCTCTGGGTGACGTTGCGTGACCGTGGTCGGCGAAGTTAACCTTGTAGAACGATGCAGGTACTCGTCAGCCGACTGATTTTCGTGGTGGCCTTGCTGGGGATGGTGCATTCGACTGCCCCCCGACCGGAGCCTCACTGCGCGCCCCAGCCATCGGCTGCGACGTCACAGCACGATCATCACGGCCCCTCATCCAAAGATACCGATGGGGCCGAGGAATGTCCTCACTGCCCCCCAGTGGAGTGCCGACGGCACTTGCAGTGCAGCTCCACGGTCGATCCTGCTTCGACTGAACCAGCCCCTTTGCCGGCCCCGCCTCCGGGTCAGGAACCCCAGCCTCTGGCTGGTCAGGTACCCCGGTTCCTCTCGCTGCAACCACCCACGCCACCACCGAACGCCCTCATCAGCTGAAACGCCTGGACGTATCGCCGTTCCTTTGATGAGGAGTTGTCATGAGCAGGCCGCAACGAATCCGGCACCTCGCCGCGATTCTGGTGCTGGCAGTGGGGGGTGCCCCCGTTGCCGCGCAGATAGATTATCGTAACCTGGATGTCGGGCGCCCGGTGCGTGTGACCGACGCCCATCCCGTCGAACGCTTCGCCTTCGAGTTCTCGCTTCCCTATGCCGCTGGTCGCGGGCTCGGAGCGGCGAGCCACACCGTATCGCCACACCTCGAGTATGGGATCTATCGGAACCTGATGGTGGGGGTCGGTGTCGAGGTCGACCTTCACCGCACCGGAGGATCGGCCGGACTGGCCGCTGCGGAGATCGGCGCGCTGTGGAACCTCCGGCGGGAAACCCCCTCGCTGCCGGCGCTTGCGCTCAGCCTCGAAGTCGCTCAGCCGCTTCGGGATGGTCGCTTCGGCCGTGATGCCGCGGTCACGCTGACGGGATTGGCGACCCGCTCGATCGGCCGGTCCCGCCTCCATCTGAACGGCGTGATCGGGCTCCTGGTCCCGGAGGCCTCGCATCTCGGTACACCGTGGTGGGCCGGTTTGGCCTGGGATCGAACGCTGTTCCGGACCAGCACCCTCATCGTCGCTGAAGTCGTGGTCAATCGCGATGCGGGTGCGCTGCCGGTCAACTGGAGCGTCGGTGCCGGGCTTCGTCGCCAGCTGACGCCAACGGTGGTGGGCGCGATCGGGGTCGCGCAGGCGCTCGATGCGCTCGACGCCGGAACCTCACTCTCGCTGTCGTTGAGTCATGCCTTTGCGATTCGGAGCCTGATGTCGCGAGGTGTCCGATGAGGATGGTGATGACTGCACTCCTTCTGTCGCTGGCGCCTGGGCTGCTGGCGGGCCAGGGCGGGCGCAACGAAGAGTTTTACTATCCCGGCGCCTTCAACTGGCAGTTCCTGCGGGTCTATCCCGATGCGGCTCGGCTCTTCAATGCCTTCGACTACGGGCACGCGATCCTCTACGAGCGCTTGCTGGTTGATCCGACCGGGTCGGTTGATCGTCTGGAGCATCGTGAGTTCCGCTACCTGGTCGACGATCTGCTGCGGCGCCCGCCCCGGTTCTCGGTTGCCGAGGAAGCGATCATGCCCCGATACAGCCGTACCGTGTGGCGGGCGAAGTTGATGTTTGAACGCGCCCACGTCCTGCACCGCCAGCTCTACGATGTCTATGCGGACGAGCGACTCTCGACGGAGCAGCAGGTGGGTTTGGTCGAGGCCCTGACCGATCGCTACCTGGCCGACCGGGACTATGCGTTTACGGATCAGCCCAAGGCGATGGCCCTAATGGACGAGCAGTACTTCAGTCAGGTGTTCCGGGTCGGGTACCCCAAGTTCAACGGATTGATCTGGGCCTACCACTGGCTTCAGGTCGGTCTCTACGAACCGCTGATTGCTGAGCATGATGTGGCAGCCAAACGCGCTGGGGTCGACTCTACGGTGGCACGGTTCTGGGCCATGGTGGATGGAGCGCCCGCTGCGCTGCCGACCGTCATGCCGATGACGTCAGCGGTTGCCCCGCATTTCAGCGGTCGCCACCCGCGGGCGGCGATCATCTTCGACAACCTGCACATGATGCACGACATCATCTCGGATGTGCTGGCCTCGCCGAAGGTGGCGCCTGGCGACAAGGCGCGGGTCATCGAAGCGGCGCTCGACGAGTTCCAGAATCCGATCAGTAACGTGATCAGCATCGAACACTGGCGGATGATGGCGGATCACATGGGCGGCGTCGAGGCGATGGGCGGTGTCGCCGGGCGACCCGCTGCGTCGCGATCCGATCATCGACATCACTGATCCGAGCACAAAAAAACCGGCGGCTCCCAAGCTGCGGAGCCGCCGGCGTGTCGGCTGGTCAGGGTTCTCAGTTGCCGGCAATCCCTGGGGTGGCCTCGGGGGCAATGCCATCGGCAATCGGAACGATGCCGGTCCGCCAGCCACTTTCGAAGACGACAGTGAGGCGATACCCCAGCGTGTCGACCTCGACGCTGCGAACGCCCGGAAGCGTACGCGCGTACTCCGCCGCTTTGGTCGTCTGGACCGCCCGCGCCTCGTGTGATTGCCCTCCATCCCACTGGGCCAGGGCCCGCCCGATTGCCACAGCGCGCGCCTGTTCGGTGCCGTACCTGGCAAACTGCTCGGCCGGGATCAAGCCAGCCTGATCCGACAGCTTGGAGTCGAGATTGTAGAGGCGGCAGCCTCCGGTCAGGGCCAGAATGGCCAGCAGGGTTCCACGCATGCGCCAGCGCCTTGCAAAGGGGTCGATTTTACGTCGGGAATATATAGTGGAGGATGGGAGAAGAGGCTAGATTCCCGGATACTCCGAGCGGGTCCGCGTCGACTACTATCCGAGCCATCGGCCATGTCCAATACTATCCCGACCCCGATCAACGAACCGATCCTGTCTTACGCGCCGGGTACGGCGGAGCGAGCCGCGGTCAAAGCGGCCCTCAAGGCCATGGGCGGTGAGGTCGCCGACATTCCGCTGATTATCGGCGGCAAGGAGATTCGCACCGGGACGACGGTGCCGGTGGTGTCGCCGCACCGGCACGCCCACGTTCTGGGTCAGGTTCATCAAGCCGGCGTCCGGGAAGTGGCTCAGGCGGTACAGGCATCCGAGCGCGCCTATCGCGACTGGTCGACCTGGTCGCTCGAGGATCGCGCCGCAGTCTTTCTCCGGGCTGCCGACCTGCTGGCTGGGCCCTGGCGTCAGGTGCTCAATGCCGCGACCATGCTCGGCCAGAGCAAGACGATTTTTCAGGCTGAGATCGACGCAGCCTGCGAGTTGATCGACTTCTGGCGCTTCAATGTGGCCTTCGCGGCCGAGCTCGAAGCCAAGCAGCCGCTATCGGTGCCCGGTATGTGGAACCGGATGGAGTACCGACCGCTCGAAGGATTCATCTATGCCATCTCGCCCTTCAACTTCACCGCAATCGGCGGGAATCTGGCGGGCGCCCCGGCGTTGCTCGGCAACACCGTGGTCTGGAAGCCCGCAGCAACGGCGTCATTGAGCGGCTACTACATCATGAAACTGCTGGAGGCCGCTGGCCTGCCGCCTGGCGTGATCAACTTCGTGCCCGGCAATCCGACCACCGTGTCCGATCGACTGCTGGCGGATCGTCGATTGGCGGGCATTCACTTCACCGGATCGACGGCGGTGTTTCAGTCGCTCTGGCGCACGGTCGGCGAGCGGATCAGTGAGTACGCAACCTACCCTCGCCTGGTGGGCGAGACCGGCGGCAAAGACTTCGTGCTGGCCCATCCCAGCGCCGATCCGGCTGCCCTGGCGGTCGCCTTGGTGCGTGGCGCCTTCGAGTACCAGGGACAGAAGTGCAGCGCCGCGTCGCGCGCCTACATTCCGCAGAGCCTGTGGCCGGAGGTTCGGGATCGCGCCGTCGCCATGATCGGCGAACTCAAGATGGGCGACGTGGCCGACTTCCGGAACTTCCTGGGAGCCGTGATCGACGCCCGGTCGTTCGAGAAGCTCAAGGGCTACCTCGATCAAGCCAGGAAAGACCGGGGTGTCACGGTTCTCGCCGGCGGCGGCGCCGACGGCACCAAGGGGTATTTCGTCGAGCCCACCCTCCTGCAGGTCAAGGATCCCAGCTATCGCACCATGTGCGAGGAGCTGTTCGGACCTGTCCTGACGGCCTACGTCTACAAGGACGACGACTGGAAGCCCACGCTGAAACTGGTCGACTCTACCAGTCCCTACGCATTGACCGGTGCCGTGTTTGCCCGCGACCGCTCGGCCATCGCCGATGCGCACCGGGCGCTGCGCCATTCGGCCGGCAACTTCTACATCAACGACAAGCCCACCGGGGCGGTGGTCGGACAGCAGCCTTTCGGAGGCGCCCGGGCCAGTGGAACCAATGACAAGGCCGGGTCGTTTCTGAATCTGATCCGGTGGCTCTCGCCGCGCACCGTCAAGGAAACCATGGTGCCGCCAACCGACTATCGCTACCCGTTCATGGCAGGTCAGTAACACCCCTGTCGCCGATGATCTTGCGCAGCCCGTTCCTGCACGCGTTGCTGGCGGCCACAACGGTGGTCGCCGGGCTTGCCGCCCAGGAACGGGCTGCGTCTCGGTACCAGGCCGTGCACCTCGAGTGCGCGATGTTCAAGGAAAGCGTCCGCACGGTGCTGCGCGGCGAGTCGGGCACCGCCGCGCTGCGGAACGCGGCCGGCCGCGAGGGCGTGCTGCTCCTCACCGCGCGGGATTCCGCCGGCGCACTCGCGCTCGACGCCTGGTATGACTCGCTGACGGTCTGGCGGGAAACGGATGCCGGCCGAGAGATGCCCGACCTGGAGGGATTCCTGGGTGGGCGCTACCGCGGCCTGCTGGCACCCGACGGGCGTTACCAGGCGCTTCGGCTGCCGTTTGTGCCGAGTGAGGTCGCCGACGTTGCGGACCTGGCGCCGGTGCTCGAGGACTTTCTACCCCGCTTGCCCGGTCGGGACCTGGCCATCGGAGCGCAGTGGACCGATTCCGGCTTCACCATCCGACGCGATCGCGACCATCGAGCCGGCGGTGAGGCCCGCCATCGATATGCCTGGACCGTCACCAGCCGGCACGGCGACCGGTATCCTGCCGCAGACACGCTCGAGGTAACGGTCGATCAGGTCGTCCGCGAGGAAGGACAGTTGCTCTGGTCGCCGACATTCGGGCCACTGACCTGGTCGCGCTCAATTTTTGTGACGGCCCGGATTCCCGCGACGGGAGGGGTAAGACGCTCGCTGCGCTCGACGATCGAACAGCGGATCGACGTCGTCCGGCTGTTCGAGCCGCCTCCATCCTGCCGCTGATTGCCCAACAAGGATTCGCAATGTCCATCGTGCGTGCTGCCGTCGTTCAGGAAGCGCCTCAAGCATTCGAGCTCGGCCCCACCCTCGACCGATTCGAGGCACGGGTAGCGGAGGCGGCTCGCCAAGGGGCCCAACTCGTCGTCCTTCCCGAGGCCTTCATCGGCGGGTATCCCAAGGGCGTCGATTTCGGGGCGCGGGTGGGCATGCGCTCGGATGCCGGACGGGAACTGTTCAGTCGGTACTGGGATGCCGCGATCGACGTGCCCGGTCCCGTGACCGAGATCCTGGCCAGCGCAGCGGGTCAGCACGGTGTCATCCTGGTGGTCGGGGTCATCGAGCGGGACGGGGGCACGCTCTACTGCACTGCACTCTACTTCTCGGCAGAGGGTGTCATGCTTGGCCGGCATCGGAAGCTGATGCCCACCGCGATGGAGCGAATCATCTGGGGTTTCGGCGACGGCTCGACTCTCGGTGTGCTCGACACCACCCTCGGCAAACTCGGGGCGGTCATCTGCTGGGAGAACTACATGCCCCTGCTGCGAACCGCCATGTATGCCCAGGGTATCCAACTGTACTGCGCACCAACCGTTGATGATCGCGAGATCTGGGCCTCCAGCATGCGCCACATCGCTCGCGAGGGGCGCTGCTTCGTCCTCTCGGCCTGCCAGCACGCCTGCCGGCGCGACTATCCGGCCGATTACGCCCCGATTCAGGGCGAGGACCCCGGCGTGCGGCTGATTCGGGGCGGCAGCCTGATCGTCGATCCGATGGGCACCGTGCTGGCCGGTCCGGTCTACGACGAATCGACCGTACTGGTGGCGGACCTCGATCTTGGCCTGATCACCAAAGGGAAATACGACTTCGATCCGGTCGGCCACTATGCCCGCCCCGACATCTTTTCCCTGACGGTCGATACCGGTCCGCAGGCCCCGGTCCGCTTCTCGCAGGGCAGCCGATCGTAGCGAAACGCTCGGCGGCCTTGTGCCCTTCGGAAGGCCGCCCATATGTTTCCGTAACCTCAGCCGGGGATTCCACCGGATGTCGGATGGGTTCCGCAGCTCTGATGAGTACGACGAACAAGCCCACCAGCTGTACAATCAAGGCCGTTACGACGAAGCGTTGGCGATCCTGAAGGACGGGCTCGCGGTCTATCCATCTGCCGTCGAACTGTATGTGGGCGCCGGATACGCCTACCTCGCCCGTGAGGAGTACGCCTGGTCGCGAGGCGCCTTTGCCCAGGCGTTGACGCTGGAGCCCGATCACGAGGACGCGCTGGCCGGTTTCGGCGAGGTGCAGCTCCGGATCGGTGATGGAGCCGCCGCGCGCCAGGCGTTCGATCGGGTACTGGAGCTCGGTTTCTCCGAAGACCACGACCTGATGCTGCAGATCGGCCGTGCTCTGTTTCGCGATGGCGAACTGGTTCAGGCACACCGGTTCTTCGAGCTGGCGGCGAGTGCCGATACCGACTGCGAAGAGGCGGCTGCCTGCTTGGGCTACGTCTCCCACCGTCTCGGCCGTGAGGGCGCCGCCATCTTCTGGCTCCGCCGTGCGCTGGCCATCGATCCGACCTTTGCCGAGCCCCGGGTCTATCTCGCCAACCTGCTCTACGATCGCGGCGAAACGGCTGCCGCGCTGATCCACTTCGAGCGGACTGACCCGGAAGAACACTTCGATGAGCTCGGCTTGTTCCGTGCCATCGAACTGAAGCGCACCTTCTTCAGGCTGGCGGAGGACGACCCCAGCCTCGAACCCTGGTTTCAGCGCGTCTCCGACCTGCTCGGTGAGCCCGATCCCGTCGACGAACTCCTCGCCGAGATCGAGGGCATCCAGGCCGACGGCACCGTGCGCGACCCGACCCAGCTCGAGCTCTTTGGGACCATGCTGGTCGAATTGCAGCAGATGCAGCGTCGCCCGGGCCAGCGGAGCGATCATCACCAGATCATCACGTTGGCCGGGCACGCGCTGCGGGGCACTTGGGACGAGATCGTGCTTCAGCTCAAGGCCACCGACCGGAACGCAACCGACCTGTCGGTTGCCGAGTTCATGGCAGGTCAGGCGCAGCGCGGCAAGCAGGAAACCGGCGTCGTGATTCCGATCACCAGCGCGGAGGCGTTCGTTCGCGGAGCCGCCGAGGCAGGTGTGCTCCGCATCGTCCACTGACCGGCGGTGTCTTCCCGGCGCCCACCGGTGTGACGTCGTTATGTTCCCCTCGTGACCCTGACCGCACAACCCTCCATCACGACGCCCCGTTCCTGGACTGAAGGCGTCGTCCGTCGCCGGTTGCCGAACGGCCTGACCGTCCTGGCACAGCACGATCCTGACACCGCCGCCGTTGCCGTCGTGATCGCGGTCCGGGCCGGGTTCTTCGATGAGCCCGATCACTGGCAGGGCATCAGCCATGTGCTCGAGCACATGTTCTTCAAGGGCACCCCGACCCGTGGGGTCGGCCAGATTGCGGCCGAGACCAAGGAACTGGGCGGCTACCTCAACGCCTATACCAGCTACGAAGCAACGACGTATTACGTGGTCCTGCCGGCAACCGGTTTTCGGGAGGCGCTCGCGATTCAGGCGGACGCGCTCCAGCGGGCTTCGATCGACGCCGGCGAGTTGGCCCGTGAGCTCCAGGTCATCATCGAAGAGGCCAAGCGCAAGCTCGACTCCCCCTCGGCGCTGACCCACGAAACGCTGAACGCCGTGCTGTTCGATCAGCACCGGATCCGACGCTGGCGGATCGGCACGGAAGCTCAGCTGGCGGGGTACGGTCGCGAGGACGTCGCCGGGTACTACCACGAGCGCTACGTTCCTGCGAGAACGGTCGTTGCGGTCGTCGGCGGCGTGCCGGTCGAGACGGCATTTGCCGCGGTTGTTGAGGCCTTCGGGGAGTGGCAGGCTCGGCCTGGGGCCACCGAGCAGTCGCCCGCGGAGCCGCCGCGGAGCGGTGTTCGCGTCCGCACCATGCGCGGCGACGTCAAGGGTGCGGAGCTGGCGCTGGGCTGGAGAGGGGCGCCCGATTTGACGGCCGATACGCCCGCGCTGGATCTCGCCGCGATGGTACTGTCGTCGGGCCGAGGGAGCTGGTTCTATCAGGGTCTGCGGCAGCCCGGTCTGGTCACGGCCGCGTCGGCGTCCCACTATGGCGCGACCGATATCGGGGTTTTCTCGATCGGTGCAGAACTGCCTGTCAATCGGGTTGCCGACACCATCAGGGAAATTGCGGGCATGGTGCGCGGGCTGGCCGAATCGGGTCCGACAGAGGCGGATCTCGAGCGCGCCAAGACGTTGTTGACATCGCGGGTTGCCCGGCGACACGAATCGGTTGACGGGCGGGCCACCGCCTACGTAACGGCCGAGGCCTTCGGCGGCCTCGACGGGCTCGACCGGGAATATCGCCGGCTGATGGCGGTGACGGCGGACCAGGTGCGCGACGTCGCGTCTCGCTACCTGCGCCCTGCGGCGGTTGCCGCCGTGGTGTACCTGCCGCGGGGAGAGGGTGAGGACCTCGTTGCCGAGGATCTCGAGGCGGCCTTTGCCGGAGCGGAGCCTGCGGTGCCCCCGCCGGTGCGCGAGGCCATGAGTCTCCCCGTGCCGGCACCTCGCAAGGTCAGTGGTCGAGCGGTCCATGGCGTACTCCATGTCGCGTTGCCGGGCGCCGACCTGCTGCTGCGACGGAAAGCCACGGTGCCGCTCGTCACGACGGGCATCTACCGGGCCCGAGTCGGCGAGGAATCGTCGTCCGATGCGGGTATCGCCGCTCTGGCCCTCCGCTCGGCCCTGCGGGGTGCGGGCCGCTACGATGCTGCGGACCTGGCCAGGCTTGCCGAGGCCTGGGGTGGCACCCTGGGGCACTCGACCGGAGCTGACTGGCTGGGCCTCGGCGTGTCAGTCCTGCCCGATGCAGCCGATCGGGCAGCGCGGTTGCTGCGTGAGGTGCTTTGGCACCCGACCTTCGCGACGGACGAAGTCGGTCGGGAGCGTGAGAGCCTGATCCGTGAGGCCGAACAGGCCGGTGACGACATGTTCCGGCGCCCGATCGATCTGGCACTCGGCGCTGCCTTCGATGATCGCGGCTATGGCTTGCCGCTCAAGGGCACCGTCACCTCGCTCGAATCGATGACCGCGGATGGGGTGCGCGCCTGGCACGCCGGGGAACAGGCCGAAGCGCGGCCGATGGTCCTCGCCGTGGGCAGTCTCGATCCCGAGGTCATGGCAGACCGTCTGGCTGGGATCTTTGACGATCTGCCCGCCCGCCGTGTCGCGGCCCGCCCTGCAAGCAGCACCCTGATCGGATCGGGAGAACCCCGACTGCGGGTCGAATCGCGGGGCAAGGCGCAGACCGCCCTGGCCATGGTTTTCCCCGGCCCCAGTGCCAGCGACCCCGATCGCTACGCAGCCGAGGTGCTTGCCGCGGTGGCGAGTGGTCTTGGCGGCCGGCTCTTTCATCGGCTTCGCGAGGAACGTTCACTCGCGTATACCGTCATGATGTCGAGCTGGCAGCGGGCACGGGCCGGTGCGCTGATGACCTACATCGCGACCTCACCTGCCCGGGAAGACGAGGCTCGTGATGCGATGCTGGAGGAACTGGCACGTTTCCGCGAGGAGTTGATCAGCGAGGCCGAACACCGGCGTGCCGTCAACTACCTTGTCGGACAGGTTCTGGTGCAGCGGCAGACGGCCGGAGCCCTGGCAGGAGAGCTGGTCCATGCCTGGCTGGTGGGAGGCGGGCTCGCTGATCTCGACGATCCGGCCGCCCCCTACCGGGAAGTCACCAGGGAGGCCGTCCAGGAAGCGGCGGTGCGCTACCTGATCGACGATCGGCGTGCGGAGGGTGTGGTCCGTGGAGGGCAGGGGTGATGAGCGCCTCGGGCGGGCGGGCAGCATCTTCGAGCCGCTGGACCGTTGCGGACTATCTCACCTTTTCGCGCTTTCCCCTCGCGGTTGCCTTCGTGGTGGTGCCCTCGGCGGCATGGCGACTCGCCATTCTTTGCGTGGCTGGCGTAACCGACCTGATCGACGGCTGGGCGGCTCGGCGCTGGGGCAGCTCGCGGCTCGGTGTCTTTCTCGATCCGGTGGCCGACAAGGTCTTTGCTGCGGCCGCGTTCGGGGTGGTGCTCTTCGACGGTGCGCTCGCAAGCTGGGAAATCGTGGCGGTGCTGGCGCGTGACATCGTGGCTACGGCGGGGTTTCTGGTCACCGTGATTCGGAAGAAGCCCGTTTCGATTCCGGCACGGATCTCGGGCAAGATCGTGACGCTTTTCCAGTCCATGACGCTGCTGGCGTATCTCGTCGATTCGTCCTGGCTCCGCCCGCTGGCATGGCTGACCGGGCTCGCGGCACTGTATGCGATTGCCGACTATACCTACGGGCGCCGCGACGCACAGGCGCTCTGAAATATTCACTTCAACCAAGCGCAATCAGGTTCTCATGAGCAACAATATTCGAACGGTCTCAGTCGACTGGGTCGGGGGCATGCGGTTTCAGGGCGGCGCACCCGGTGGCCCGCAAACGACAGTCGATGCGGATACCGGCGTGGCGCCCGGGCCGATGCAGTTTCTGCTCATCGCGGCGGTGGGCTGCGCGGGTGCTGATATCGTCTCGATTCTCGAGAAGATGCAGGTCAAGCTGACCAAGCTGCACACCGAGGCGATCGGTACCCGGGCGGAAGATCATCCCCGGAAGTATGTGGCAATCACCCTCCGCTTCACCTTCGCGGGCGAAGGGCTCGACCGCAACAAGGCGGAGCGGGCAGTCAGCCTGTCTGTCACCAAGTATTGCTCTGTGATCCAGTCGCTCGATCCTGCGACGCCGATCACGACCGAGATCGTCATCGAGTGACCTGGGTCGGACGGCTGGCCCTGCTGCTTCTGGGCCTGGGAGCGGGGGAGAGTCAGGCGCAGGGTCGCTGGACCGCCGGGATCGACTTCGTCGGTTTGGCGTCCGATCCGGTCTATGCCGGGGCGGCGGTGTCTCTCGGGCTCGTTGTCAGCCGGGACCTTTCGCTGCTCGGGCGAATCGGGGCGGGCCGGCAGGGGGGCGAAACCGTGGGTCGGGGTGAGGTCGTGCTCGAGTTCCGCTTCGTCGACCGAGCCCGTCGCCGCCCGGTACCGTACCTGGGAGTGGGTATTGCCGGCACGACGGGCCCTCTGCCGGGGCCCTACCTCATTGCGACCGCAGGGCTCGACCTCCCCGCGTCCGGCCGCGGGCATTGGGTGCTGGAGGCTGGCGTAGCGGGCGGGATTCGGCTCTCCGGGGGGTATCGGTATTCTCTCGGGGGGCGGAAACGACGAACGGCCGCTCCAGGCGGCCGTTCGTTCCAATCGGGCGACCCGACCGGTTGAGGCGGCTTACTCCGCGCTCGAACCGGCGACCTCTGGCTTGCGGTTCACGGGGCGGCAGAACCGCTCACCGAGAGTCCGCACCTGCGCCAACTGGTCTTCCTCCAGGTCGGGATACCGCTCCGCGAGATACTGCATCGTGTCGTCCAGCCACTCTTTCTGCTGCTCGGACTCGGCCTCGGTCACACCGCATCGGAGGATGTGGCTGAAGAGTTCGTCACGTGCCTGGTCGAGAGTAGTGGGGACCGCAGCGGGTCTCGTGAAGGGTTTCTTTTGTTGTCTGGCCATTGACCTTCCCTTGAAGAGCTAGGGATCCTCGGTGTCCGGGAACCGGGCACGGGCTCCGTATCCGGGGAAATATAGCTCGAGAGGCGTGGTGAGCCAAGGGAGCGCTCTGTAACCGCCTGCGGGTCATATTAGCTTTGGGCGGCGCGATATCGCCGGCTCGCAAGGGCGCCGTTGGGCGGCGCCGGGCGGCGGGCCAGACCTCCCGACTTTTCCGAACGAGGACGACAGAGCCATGGCAGCAGATTCCCGCAAGGGTAAGAAGACCGCCGCAGCGCCGGCGCCGACGCGATCCTACGCCTTGATCGGCGTGCTTGCCCTGGCGGGCGTTGCCGTGCTTGCGTACCTGGTGACGCGGCCGAAAAGTGTCAGTATTCCGGCCAATGTCGAAGTGCTGGCGGCAGACACAGCCGGGTTTCGCGGCTATCTGCTTGGTTCGGAAACGGCCCCGGTCGAGATCACCGAGTACGCCGATTTCCAGTGCCCGGCCTGCCAGACGTTCGAGCTGATTCAGTTTCACGCCGTCAAGCGGCAGCTGATCGATCAAGGCCTGCTGCGCTGGCGGTATCGCGACTTCCCGCTCGCTCAGCACCGTAACTCTCGTCTGGCGTCACACGCGGCGGCCTGCGCCAACGACCAGGGCAAGTACTGGGAAGTTCACTACGCCATCTATCACAACCAGGCCACCTGGGCCGGATCGAACTCGGCTACCGGGATCTTTCGCGACATGGCGCGCCAGGCAGGCGTCGATGTTGCGGCTTACGATGAGTGCATGGAGTCTGCCAGGTACGCCGGCCGGATCCAGGCCAGTCTCGACGAGGGATTGGCGCTCGGTGTCGCCTCCACCCCGACATTCCTGATCAACGGCAGGCTCTATCCCGGGGTTCTGTCCTCCGACAGCATTGCAGCGATGGTCCGGCAGCTCGCGCCTGCGTCGACGCCATGAATCGTCGCTTGGCCATCGCGCTGCTGGCGCTGGCCGGGGTGTTCGTTGCGAGCTATCTCCATCTCTTCAAGCTGGGGATGATCGGGACGATTGCGTGTGGCACCGGCGGCTGTGACACGGTGCAGCTGTCGGCGCAGAGTGTGTTTCTCGGTGTCGACGTCGCGCTGATCGGGGTGCTGGGGTACCTCGCGCTGCTCGGCCTCGCGCTGCTGGCGCTGCAGCCCAGGTTTGCCGGGGCGAGCTGGCCGGTGACCGGCCTCGTGGTGTTGGCTGCGGGCGCGGTCGGATTTACCGCCTACCTCAAGTACCTCGAGTTCTTCGTCATCGGGGCCGTCTGCCGCTGGTGCGTCGGGTCTGCGGTCATCATCGCGCTGCTGTTTGTTCTCGCGGTGCTCGAGTGGAGAGAGGGGCGATCGCGGCAGCATGAGTCAGTCTGAGGGCTCCACGCCTCACACAGTGCATCACGGTGAGCCGCCGCGCGGCAAAGCGCTGTTCGTGCTGTCGTTTGCTGCCCTGGGAGTCGTCTTTGGCGACATCGGTACCAGTCCACTATACGCGCTGAAGGAGTGCTTTCGCGGGCCCTACGGGGTGCCGCTCACGCCGGAAAACGTCCTGGGAGTGCTCTCGCTCATCTTCTGGAGCTTGAACATTCTCATCTCGTTCAAATATCTCGTCCACATGTTGCGGGCCGACAACCGCGGAGAGGGCGGCGTCATTGCACTCCTCGCCCTGGTCAAGCCGAACGGGAAGGAACGCTTCGGGCGCTGGTTGTTGGTGGCTGTTGGTCTCTTTGGAGCGACCATGCTCTATGGCGACGGCGCCATTACGCCGGCTATCTCGGTCTTGAGCGCCGTCGATGGCCTTGCCGTGGCGTCGGACAAGCTCGAGCCGTTCGTGCTGTGGATCTCCCTCGCGATCATCATCGGCTTATTCTCGGTTCAGCGGCGTGGCACCAGCTTTGTCGGGTCGTTCTTTGGCGCCATTACCATCGTCTGGTTCTTCAGCATCGCCCTCCTGGGGATTCGTGGCATCATACTCGAGCCTGGTGTGCTCGTGGCCATGAGCCCGCACCACGCAGTCGGCTTTTTCCTGCGTGACCCTGGTGTGGCGTTCATGGTGCTTGCGGCCGTGGTGCTGGTCGTGACGGGCGGCGAGGCGCTCTACGCCGACATGGGCCACTTCGGTCGTCGCCCGATTCGTGTGGCCTGGCTGTGCGTGGTGTTGCCTGCCCTGGTGCTCAACTACTTCGGCCAGGGCGCCTTGCTGCTCTCGAACCCGAGCGCCATCGTCAATCCGTTCTACGAACTGGTGCCGGCCTGGGCGCTCTACCCGATGACCGGGATCGCCACCGCGGCGGCGATCAGCGCCTCGCAGGCGCTGATCTCCGGGTCGTTCTCGCTGACCCAGCAGGCTATGCAGCTGGGGTACGTGCCGAGGCTTCAGATTCTGCATACCTCCCGGTCGCAGGTCGGCCAGATCTACATTCCGGCCGTCAACTGGACCTTGATGGTCGTCTGCGTGTTGCTGGTGCTCGGCTTCCGCGATGCCGACAGTCTCGCGGGCACCTACGGTGTTGCCGTGACGATGACGATGATGACCAGCACCTTCCTCTTCTGTGCGATTGCGGGACGCCGGTTCGGCTGGAGTCGGTTGCAGGTCCTGGCGTTCGGGATTGGTCTGTTGTTGATCGAAGGCACCTTCCTGGCGGCCAACCTGACCAAGATTCCCCATGGCGGCTGGGTCCCGCTCGGAATCGGCGTTGCTGTCTTTACGATGATGACCACCTGGCGACGCGGCCGAGCCCTGCTCAATGTCAAGTTGCGCGAAGGGGCGATGCCGCTCGATCTGATGATCTCAGATGTTGGTGCCAAGCTGCACAGAGTCAGCGGGACCGCCGTCTTCATGACGTCGGATCCGACCGGCGCGCCTCCGGTGCTGCTGCATCACCTGAAACACAACAAGGTGCTTCACGAGCGGGTCATCCTGATGTCGATCGTGAACCACCTGGTGCCGCAGATGGAACCGGACGAGCGGGTCGAGATCACCAGGCTCGAGCATGGGTTCTTCGTCGTTCGCGTCCACTATGGCTTCATGGAAACACCCGACATGCCCACCATCGTCGAGATGCTGGCTGCGCATGACATGAAGCTGACCATCCGGGATACCAGTTTCTATCTGGGTCGAGAAACCATCATTCCCGCCAAGCATGCCCCCGGCAGCAAGCCCGGCTGGTTCGACGGTCGGATGACGACCTGGCGCAAACGCCTGTTCGTCGTCATGGCCAACAACGCGCGACCAGCTACTGCGTTCTTCAACCTGCCACCCAATCGGGTTGTGGAAATGGGCGCCCAGATCCAGATCTGAGTTGGCCCGCAGTCGATGGAGCCCTGTCGCGAGCGCCAGGTCACGGGCTTGCTTCGTCTCGTAGTGGCTGGGCCAGATGCACAGCTGGCCTGGTCCTGCCGTGCAGGCGCTGACGTTTGAGTGCGCCACCTCCTTGCCGCCCGAATGCCGGCAGCGCGCGAATCATCCCCGTTCGCGTCGGTCTAACCTGTTGCTGGGCAGGACTTTGCGGTGTGAATCGTATGCTCCGCTGGAGCGTACTGCACGCTCCAGCTGTCAGATTGTGTCTTGACGGGTGGGGGGGCGCGTCCTAACTTGGAAATGTTCCTGCACGCCTGCCGCCGTGATGTCTGTATAGATGCAAGCTGCGCGAAGATCCCGCTCGTCCATGCGCGGCCAGCGTTGTTACGATACAGATTCTGACAGTTGTTAGCTCAACTTCATGGTTGTTTCATGCAAGGTGTTCTTCGTCTCTGTGCTGCCCTCCGCGAGCTCGCATGGAGATGGCTAACCTTAGGAGGCAGGATGGCGAGGTTTCTGAGGTCCTACTTACCCGACTCCACTATCGGCATCTTCGTCGTTGTGTTGGCCGGTTGTGCTGAACAGCCCGAACAGGTTATCACACCGAGCCTTGCCGTACAGAACGCTGTGCCGAGGTCCGGTGCATCTTCAGGGGTTCTCGGCAGGGAGCTGCGCCAGGCTGGAGATCGCAAGGACACCAGGTGGCAACGCATGAGTGACACGGTGCTTGCTGAGCGTGTCAGGTCGGTCGGAGGTCGGGTTATCGTGGGGTTCAAAGACAGCAGTCAGACCGACGGTGTCGATAACGCGGGGAACGTGCTCGCACCACGTAGCATCCACGCGCTTGGTGTCGCCCAGCTGCGGGCTCTTGGGGCAGATATCACGTACGAGTTTCAAAGGATCCCAGCTGTGGCAGCACGGATCCCGGCAGAGGCCGTTTACGAACTCCGACGGAATCCCATCGTCGACTATATCGATCCGACGAGTAGCGGTCAGTGGCATGCACAGGTTACGCCCTGGGGTATTTCACATATCGGCGCAACTGCAAGCTGGGGTCTTTCAACAGGGTCAGGGGTAAAGGTTATCGTTCTGGACTCTGGTCATGACTCAACTCTCTCCGACATCGTCGTACCGGTGGGCTTTCGTTGTACCGGAGGGTCGCCGATCTTCGATTCGCGCGGGCATGGCACACACGTTATGGGTATCGTGGGGGCCGTGCACAATAGCATCGGTGTTGTCGGCGTCGCGTTCGACGCCGCAATATGGAGTGCCAATATTCTGGACGGTTCGGGTTTGCCAGATGCAAATGAGGTCGCTTGTGCGATCGATGTCGCAAGTGTCAATGGAATTTTTGCCGTTAACATGAGCTTTAGTGTCGACACGTCGACTTCCGTGACGGATGCGATCAACGACGGATACAACGCAGGTATGCTTTTTGTGGCAGCTGCCGGCAACACCCACGGCGGGGGTGTTGTCTATCCGGCTTCGCTCACGAATGTGATCGCGGTTACGGCAATCGACAGCACAAACAGCAGGCCTAGTTTCACCGCGCTTGGATCGACAATCGAACTCGCTGCTCCCGGGGTTAACGTTCTTTCGAATTCCCTGCCGTCTGGTTCGATGTGCACGCAAGGCGGTGTGACCGGCACTTGTTCGGGGACCTCAATGGCCGCCCCGCACGTCGCTGGTGCTGCGGTCCTGCTTAAGGCTCGCTATCCCGGCTGGACGAACACAGCAATTAGAAATCGCCTAACCGGCACTGCGACGGATCTCGGCACCAGCGGTCACGACAACACTTTCGGGTATGGCCTCGTAAACGTCGAGAAGGCCCTCAAAATGCAGGCCGCCGTCAATGGTCCGAGCTTTGTATGGTCAGGGTATACAGAGACCTGGGGTGTCTCGATTTCAGGTGGGCAGGCCTCTTATTCCTATCAGTGGTACATCAATGGGTCGTCGGTCGGAACATCGTCAACTCTGAACCATACGCCAGGATCGTCGAATTTCTGGGTCAAGGTGGTCGTGAGTGATGCGCTCAGTTTCGCAACCAGCGACAGTTTGTATGTCGAGAGCAGCTCCTGTACACCGCCTGATATTATCTGTTGACGCGCGACAAGGGAGGACGAGATGAGAGTGTTTCTCGCTACAGCAATGGTCCTGATCACGGCCTGCGCCACCGGTGACAGCATTCAGGATCAAGAGGTCGCGATGCTCGCGGAGTACGGGCGGCCGCAGGAGTGGGTCGTCTCGGATCTCGAGGCGGCCGTAGACCGCGCAGGAGGGCGCGTTGCGATCGGCTTCAAGAATCCGGGCGAGGAACGAGGTGTCTCAGAGTTGGGACAGGTCCTGACGACTCCGGCCAACGTGGCTCAGGCCAAGGCGGACCTCCGGGCCTTGGGCCTGACGTTCACCTATGAGTTTGTAAGGATCCCAGCCGTACTCGCGACGATTTCGAGCAGCCAAGTGGGCGCGATTCTCGCGAACCCGCGGGTGCAGTACCTCGAACCTCCGTCAGGCGGTTCATGGGAGGTCCTACCCTAGCGGTCGTTCCCTCGCGTGGCTCCCCCGGGTTGGCGGATAGGCGGGAGCCGCAGCACGCAGGCCCGGCAGTACAGTTGTTGCCGTCGCTACCGGTATTCCTGTGGGGAACCGAATGCATTCGGCTTGAGCCGCTCGGCGTACTGTGACCGCAGCTTGGCCACCTTGGGTTCGATGGAAAAGACGCAGTACGGCTGGCTCTGGTGCCGCCGGTAGTAGTCCTGGTGATACGCCTCGGCGGGGTAGAATGTCGCGGTCGGTTCGACCGTGGTGACGATCGGATCGCCGAATATGCCTCGCGCGGTCAGGTCCGCAATCACCTCTTCCGCGGTGGCGCGCTGCTCGTCGGATGTCGGAAAGACTGCCGAGCGGTACTGGGTGCCACGGTCGGCCCCCTGGCGATTCAGGGTGGTCGGATCGTGGAAGGCAAAGAAGAGTTCGAGCAGATCGCGATAGCTGATCACGGCCGGGTCGAAGGTGACCTCGACTGCTTCCGCATGCCCGGTGGTGCCGACCGAAACGCGGTCGTAACTCGGATTGCGGACCTTTCCCCCGATGTATCCCGATACGACCCGATCAACGCCCGCCAGTTCCTGGAACACGGCCTCCAGGCACCAGAAGCATCCACCGGCCAGTATGGCAACTTCACGCATGGCGACTCTCCGAGTCAGCTTTCGGTGCTCTCGTACTGATCTTTGAGGCGTGCCACCACGTTGGGGTCGGCCAGGGTAGTGGTGTCGCCTAACGCGCGTCCTTCGGCAATGTCCTTGAGGAGGCGCCGCATGATCTTGCCGCTCCGGGTCTTCGGCACATCACCCACGAAGAAGATGTCGTCCGGCTTGGCGATCGCTCCGATCTTCCGCGCGACGTGATCTTTCAGGTCGTCCTTGAGCTGCGCCGTTACGGCATTGCCCTCCTTGAGGATCACGAATGCCGAGAGCGCCTGGCCCTTGAGCTCGTGAGCCTTGCCCACGACAGCCGCTTCGGCGACCGCAGGGTGATCGACCAGGGCGCTCTCGACCTCCATGGTGCCGATTCGGTGCCCCGCCACGTTGAGCACATCATCGACGCGGCCCAGCACCCACCAGTAGCCGTCTTCGTCGATCTTGGCGCCGTCTCCGGCAAAGTACCGTCCGGGATAGCGACTCCAGTAGGTCTCGCGGAACCGCGCGTCGTCGCCGTAGATGGTCCGGAGCATCGAGGGCCATGGCTCGGTGAGCACCAGGAACCCGCCACCGCGCTCGAGTTCGTTGCCCTGAGCGTCGAGCAGCTTGGCGCTGATGCCGGGCAGCGGATGCGTGGCAGATCCTGGCTTGGTGGTGGTGACGCCGGGCAGAGGCGAAATCATCATGCCGCCCGTCTCGGTCTGCCACCAGGTGTCGACAATCGGACAGCGACTGCCGCCGATATGCTTGTGATACCAGATCCACGCCTCCGGATTGATCGGTTCGCCGACTGAGCCCAGCAGGCGGAGGGTGGAGAGGTCGTGCCGAGCCGGATGGTCGGTACCCCACTTCATGAAGGCGCGGATGGCGGTTGGCGCGGTATAGAGGATGGTCACACCGTACCGCGCGATGATCTCCCAGAGCCGGTCGCGCTCGGGCCAGTCGGGCGCGCCCTCGTACATCACGACCGTGGCGCCGTTGGCCAGCGGTCCGTAGACGACGTACGAATGTCCGGTAACCCAACCGATATCTGCCGTACACCAGAACACGTCGGTGTCTTTGAGGTCGAAGACCCAGCGGGTGGTTGCCGCGACCTGCGTCAGGTAGCCGCCCGTGGTGTGAACGATGCCCTTCGGTTTGCCGGTGGTGCCCGACGTGTACAGGATGAAGAGCATGTCCTCCGCGTCCATCGGCTCGGCGGGGCAGACTGCCGACTGGCCGCTCAGGAGGTCGTTCCACCAGATGTCACGGCCAGGCTTCATTCGCGCGCCCGCCTCCGCCGACGCTGTGCCCATCAAGCGCTGGACGACCACGACGTGCTTGACGGACGGACAGCCGGAGACGGCCTCGTCGGTGAACCGCTTGAGCGGCACGATCCCACCGCGCCGATAACCGCCATCGGCGGTGATCACGGCAACGGCCTGCGCGTCGTTGATCCGATCGCGCAGTGATTCCGCCGAAAAGCCGCCAAAGACCACCGAGTGGACCGCACCGATACGTGCGCAGGCAAGCATCGCGATGGCTGCCTCAGGGATCATCGGGAGGTAGATCGCGACGCGGTCGCCTTTCTCGATGCCGAGGCTCTTGAGCGCGTTGGCCGCCCGGCCGACTTCCCGGGCCAGATCCCAGTAGGTCAGGACTCGGCGATCACCCGGTTCGCCTTCCCAGATCAGCGCGGCCTGGTTGCGGCGAGGGCCGCCCAGGTGTCGGTCGAGGCAGTTCGCCGCGAGGTTGAGCTTGCCCCCGACAAACCACTTGGCGTGGGGAGCTTTCCATTCGAGCGTCGTGTGCCAGCGCTCGATCCACTCGAGCTGGTCGGCCTGTTCGGCCCAGAACGCCAGTCGGTCGCGTTCGGCCTGCTGATACAAGGTCGGTCCGGCGTTGGCCTGGGCGGCGAATGCGGCATCGGGAACGAAACGCCGCTGCTCGTCGAGGAGGGTCTCGATTTGGTCGGACATCGGAGATCGCGGAAGAGGTGAGCGTAACGGCGGGTCTGCCGGCTTCTCCAACATAACCCGGGGCTGGTCCGTTGCCAGGCTTGGCCGGGTCGGAGCGCTCCGAGGTGCACGTTCTTGCTCGCCGAGTGCAGCGGCGTGTCATGGTCGCCCGAGCCAAGCTGCAGTCCCGCAGGGAGTTGCGAGACAGCCTTCACGTTGCAATCCAAGAGAGTCCGAGCGGACTGCAGTGTGGCATCGATGCGATCAGGCCGACTGGGTGTGAGATAACTCGTTGATTCGGGTTGGGTTACTGGCGGCGGTCGCATGGCACCGGACTGGCGACAACAGTGGCAGGGCCAGACGTGATCTCGGCCATAACACATTGAAGGACTGCATGCCCACGACGGAAACCAACGCGCGTGTTATCAAAGCTCCGGAAATCTTCGGACTCGAAGTCCGCAGTGTTTTCCGCGACGCGGCGATTGCGCTGCTTGGTGAAATGACGACCAATGGTGGCGCCCTGATGATCGACTTTGCCGAGACCAAGCGGATCGACTCCGCGGGGTTGGGCGCCCTGATGCTGGTCCAGCGAAAGGCTGCTGAGCGGGAGCAGCGGGTGGTCCTGCGCAATCTTCGTGATGAGTTCCGCTTTCTCCTCGTTCTCACCAAGCTCGACGATCTGTTCGAAATCGAAGCCAAATAGCGGGATCCAGCCTATATTTTCGGGGTGTGCGGTACCGCTGCCTGGCTCCGATTCCGGGACTGATCCTGACTGCATCTCCCTCCTTCCTGACCGTCGACGACGTATCCCGGCGCTTCGGGTCGCGCATGGTCGTCAACCGAGTCACGCTTGCGGTGAGCGGTGGCGAGATTCACCTGCTCGTCGGTCCCAACGGGTCGGGAAAGTCCACCCTGGCGCGGCTGGCAGTCGGGCTGCTGCGGCCCCACACCGGCCGGGTTGCCGTCGCTGGGGCCGACCCGAGGACGGTCGCGTCGGTTCGGGCTGGCGTCGGGTTTGCCGGCCACGAGGCCCAGCTCTACGACGATCTCTCTGCTGAAGACAACCTCCGGTTCGCGGCGCGTCTGACGGGTCATCCTGATCCGGCCGGCTTGGCGCGCGAGGCCCTGGAGCGCTTCGGCGCAGCCAGTGAGCGGCGCACCCCGGTCCGGCGCTTGAGCCGAGGCTTCATGCAGCGGGTGGCCCTGGCCCGTTCTCTGGTCCACCGTCCGAAGCTCGTCGTCTGGGACGAGCCGATGACCGGGCTCGACACGCCCAGCATCGATCGGGTGGTCGAGGTGCTGGCGGAGGAGCGCCGCCGCGGCACGGCGGTGCTGCTGGTCTCGCACGACCTGCCGGATCTCTGGCAGCTTGCTACGCACGTGCACGTTGTCGTCGACGGCGAAATCCGCCTCTCGGAGGACGGGGGCAGGCCGCTCGAAGCGTTCCGCACCGCATACGGGGAACTGGTCGCGTGACCTTCTGGCGTGCGATGCTGGTGATTGCCGGCAAAGACGTGCAGGTCGAGCTGGCCGGAAAGACCGCGCTGGCCACAGCCGTCACTTTCGCCGCCCTGGTGCTCGTCATCTTCAACTTTGCCCGCGACCCCGCTGAGGTGACGCTGGCCACCCTGGCGCCGAGCGTCCTGTGGGTCACCTCCGCCTTTGCGGGGGTGGTGGCGCTCAACCGGTCGTTCGCAATGGAGCGACATCGGGGCGCGATCGACGGGTTGCTGTTGGCGCCGGTCGGGCGGAGCGCCATCTTCGGCGGGAAGTATCTGGCCAACCTCGCGTTCGTGCTGGTCGTCAACGCGGTCATTCTCCCGCTGTTCATTTTGTTCTTCAACATCGATCTGACGCCAGCACTCGGTTGGGTTGCGCTCGCGCTGGCGCTGGCTGCCGCAGGTTACGTGGCGATCGGTACCGTGCTCGCTGCCATGACGGTCCGGACGCGGTTTGCCGAATTGATGCTCCCGGTGCTGCTGCTCGGGTTTCTGGTGCCACCGGTGCTGGTCGGCGTTCAGGCGACGACGCGGTTGCTCGCGGGGCGTCCTCCGGGCGAAATTGCGGGCTGGTTCCGGTTTCTGGCGCTCTACGACGTGGTGTTCATCACTCTCGGCTTTCTGCTCTTCCCGGCAACGATGGACGAATGACGATTCCCGCTGCGCAAGATCCCCTGATCCGTCGGGGTACCGTCCTTACTGTCATCGGGTTGCTGTTGCTGGCCCTCGTCTACGTGCAGGCCATCGGGTTTACCCCGCTCGAGCGATGGCAGGGGCAGGCCCATAAGATCCTCTATCTCCATGCCCCGGTTGCCTACATGACGCTCTCCGCGTTCATGCTGGCGGGCCTGGCCAGTGCGGCCTACCTCTTCCTGCGCGATCGGCGGCTCGACACCTTTGCCGAGGCCACCTCCGAGGTCGGTCTGGTTTTTGGGGCGGTGATGCTGACGACCGGGCCGCTCTGGGCCAAGCCGATCTGGGGCGCCTGGTGGCAGTGGGAGCCGCGGCTCACGCTGACCCTGCTCCTGGTCCTGCTGTTCGTGGGTTATCGTGCCTTGCGCAATGCGATCGACGATCCAGACGAGCGGGCCCGCTACAGCGCCGTGGTCGGAATCATGGCGCTTGCCATGGTCCCGTTCGTTCACCTGAGCGTCTACCTGTTTCGGACCATCCATCCGCAGCCGGTGCTGCTCAAGCCGAGCCGACCCGATATGCCGCCCGAGATGCTGCGCACTCTGCTGTTCTCGATCGCCGTATTCACGTTCCTGTATATCGGACTGGTCACCCTGCGATATGCACTCGGCCGACGCCGGATTGCGAGGTCATCATGAGCGGACCTCCCGACAACGCCTCCTACATGGTGGCGGCCTATGTTGTCACGGCCGTGATCGTGCTGGGGTACGCTGTGGCGCTGATCCGCAGCGGTCGACGCAGCGAAAGCGACGACTGACCTCGCTTGCCGAGCAGCGTCGGCCGCTCGGTCCTATCCCGCTAGTGCCCGGTAGCCTCCTCGGAAGTACAGCAGTGGTCGGCCGTCACGAGCCGTGCCGCCGACCACCCGACCGATCACGATGGTGTGATCGCCAACGGCGTAGCGGTCGAAGATCTCGCATTCGATCGTGGCAATCGTACCATCGAGCGCAATCCGGCCATCATCGGTCGTCCGGTAACCGACCCCGTCGAGCCGGTCCGGAGCTGGCGTTCCGGCAAATCGCCGTGACAGGGCTTCCTGCTCGTGGCTCAGCACGTTGACCGTGAACCGATCGGTCACTGCAATGGTGGCGTGGAACTCGGCGCGATGCTCCACATTGAGGCTGATCAGGGGCGGGTCGAGTGACACCGACGCAAAACTGTTGGCGGTCATTCCGATGGGCCGGCCGGTCGGGTCGATGGCCGTGACAACGACGACGCCGGTGGCAAAGCGACCGCAGAGGGCGCGAAAGTGGGCGGAATCGACATCGGACATGGGGTGCCTCCGGTCGCAAACGGTCCCGGGCCCGGTGGCGCGGGAAAGCGTTGATTGACGAGCAGGGCGCGTGCCAGGCCCGCGGTAGCCGGCGACGTCAGCCGCCGACGAGCGGCCAGAGCAGGGCGCCGCTCGCCACCGCAAGGGCGGTGACGGCGGCATTGACGCCGTCGTTGTCGAGCCAGCGGATGCCGCGCACCGGGGTTGGCATCGTGCCGCAGCCGTGCGGCGACCGTTCGGTCGCTTGGTCGCACCTGGCGCAGTGGTAACGCACCTGCAGGCGCGACCCCAGCGCTGAGTCAAGCAGCATGGCGGTCGTTCCGATTCCGGCGGCGACGAGCATCAGGCTGCCTCGTCCGGTGACGCTCGTGCCCACCAGCCCGATCAGACCGGCACCCAGGATCCCTGCGGAAATTCCGAGGCCGGTCACGCCGCCGCTGGTGCCTCGGACCACGGGCTGCCGTGTCAGCAGATCTCGGGGTGTGCGGGGGCTCAGGCTGCCCAGGGCGGTGGCCCAGGTATCGCCGCACGCGGCGGCCAGACCGACCGTCAGCAACCAGAGGCCCAGCCCGGGCACGGCTGGCTCGGCCAGTGCTCCCAGCGCTGCAAAGCCGCCGTTGGCCAGTACCTGGCGGTGATTGCGGGTCTCGCTCTTCGCTTCCTCCGCATCGCCTCGGGCCTGGACCGAGAGGCGCGAGGCGACCGATGCCGCGACGAAATAGGTCCCCAGCACGGCGGCGCCGAGCCAGCCGGTGGCCCAGAGGATCGCCGAGCCGATGGCAGTGGCTGCGATGGCGCCGGTCGGGCTCAGGGACCGGAGCAGGAAGGCAAGCAGGGCCGCGGCGGCGGACACGCCGATGGCAATGAAGACGGGCATTGGGGAAAGTAAACGATTATTTTCTTCGGCCAGCATGCTCCACGCTACAGTCCCGTGAGTGTTCCCACGACCGTCCACGCGATCGTTCCGCTATCGCTTCTCGAAGCGATCCGGAACCTCGACACGCCACCCAACGACGGCCTGCCCGCTGAACTGTCCGAGGAGGCCTTTGCCAAGCGGCTGGGACTGAGCCCTACCGTCGCTGCCCAGATCGAGCGATACCGGGACGCGCTCGAGCACGGTACCCTGATTTCGGACGCCGAGGGGGTCCAGGTGTTTCGTCTCGCCGGCCGGCGCTCCGACGCGGACCTGGTCTACGCCGATGCCGGCCGTCGCGCGGCTCGCCATGCGGCGCGGCTTCGGGTCGCTCGCCCGGGAATGTTGAATGCGGTGCTTCCGGGGGCGTCGAAGCGGCGGGCCGGCCGGCGCCGGGCGGCCCGCACCCTCGAGCAGGTCTTCGGCGTGCGGCTCGCCCCCGACGGCGGGGCGCTGATCATGCGCGTCGACCGCAGCCTGGCGGTGCGGGCCGGGTTTGCCGGCTCGGGGTGTGAGTTCTATCGGTCGCTTGCCATGGAACTGTTGCGGCTCAGCAGCGGTTTCGAGGGAGCGCTGCACCATCCTGAGTGCGAAGGAAGCGGTGCGCTGGAATGTCGCTGGACGGTCGCCGATACTGACGGACCGTGGTGAAAGGACGACGCGATGCATCATCTTGCCAGCCTCGATCGGGACGCCCTGCGGGTCGGGCTCGAAACGGCAGGTGCGGACGGGTGGCTGCTCTTCGACTTCAAGGGGCTCAATCCGATTGCGCTCCGTATGCTGCGCATCAAACCTGGGACCCGGCGGATCTTTGTCTATCTCCCCCGTGAGGGCGCTCCGGTTGCCATAGCGCACAAGATCGAACTCCACGCGGTCGAAGGCTTCCCCGGCGAAGTCATCGCCTATGCTCGCTGGGAAGAGCTCGATGCGGCCATCGACCGGGTGGTGCGCGGTCGAACCGTGGCGATGGAGGTGTCGATGCGCGACGCGGTTCCCTACCTCGATCGGGTGCCGCTCGGTGTGGTACAACTGATCGAAGCGGCGGGTGGGCGGGTCGTGTCGAGCGCCCCCCTGGTAACCCAGTTCACCGCGCGGTGGAGCGCCGAAGAAACGGAAGATCACCGCTTTGCCGCCGAGATTCTGGCGCAGGTGGCCAAACGCGTGATGGCCGAGACGATCGCGGCGGCTGGGACGGGAATCACCGAGTCGGCGGTTCAGGCGCGGGTGGTTGCGCTCCTCGAGGGGCACGGCTTGCGGGTCGATCCCGGCCACCTGCCGATCATCGGCTTTGGACCAAACTCCGCCAATCCGCACTACGAGCCGGTTGCGGGTCGGGACCGGGCCCTCGAACCCAACGAGGTCGTCCTGATTGATCTCTTTGCCGGTCGGACGCTCGAGACTGTCTTTGCCGATCAGACCTGGATGGGTTTCAGTGGTCCGGTTCCTCCTGACGATGTGCTCGCGGTCTGGACCACGGTGCGAGATGCGCGTGATGCCGCAATCGCCGCTGTGTGGCAGGCCGTCGGGGAGAAACGTCCCCTCAAGGGATTCGAGATCGATCGGGCGGCGCGCGGGGTCATCGAATCGGCCGGGTACGGCGGGTATTTCGTGCACCGGACCGGCCACGCGATCGATCGCGATCTGCACGGCTCCGGGCCGCATTGCGACGACTACGAAACGCACGACGACCGGATCCTGGTTCCGGGGGTCGGCTTCTCGGTCGAGCCGGGCGTGTACCTGACCGGTCGCTTTGGCGTCCGAAGCGAGGTGAACATGTACTGGGGCGCCGACGGGGCCGTCGTAACACCCGAGGACGTGCAGCGTACGCTGATTCTGTCATCCGCGTAGGAGATTCATGAGTAGTTGGTTGGGCCTTCTTGCCGTGCTGGCCGCCTGGGCGCCGCAACCGGATACAGGCCTGGTGGTCCGGCCGGTCCGATTCTATCGCGCCGATCCAGGACAGTCGCCGGGCGTCACGCAGGTAACCACCTTTCTTCGCATTCCTGCGCAGCTGCCACAGCCCGGTCCCGATGGCCAGGTCAGCCTGACCTTCTCGGTGCGAATCCGGGATTCGAGTGGTACCGTCCTCCACGAACAGAGCTGGCGCCGTCGAACCGCCATACCCTTTCCCCGCGGCGAGGCCGAGCGCCTCGACCTGATTCGTTTTTCTCTCGGACCCGGCACCTTCGTGCTGGAGAGCTCAGTGACCGACTCTGTTTCGGGGGTTCGAGCAGCCGCCTCGGTTGCGATTCAGGGATATGCGGTGCAGCCGTCAGCGTCGGACCTGCTGGTCAGTCCCTGGGTGCGGCCGGTCGCATCGGTCGATACCGTGCCGCAACCGGGTGAGTTCCGCCGGGGCAACCTGATCGTGGCGATTGCGCCGGAGGTCGTGGTCGGAGGGGCCGACGCATCGATTGCGTACCTGCTGGAAACCTACGAGGGTACCAGTCGCGACGGCACGCTGACGGTTGTCGTGACCGATCAGGATGGCGTCGACCGCCGGCGGATCGGTCCGACACCGATTCGCGTCGCGGCCGGGATCGGTCAGATTACCGGGCAGGTCGAGCTGGGTGAGTTGCCCGAAGGACGCTACCGGTTGCGGACCGACATCGATGTCGGGGGCAGAATCACGGCGCGTGAGGCGCCCTTCCTCTTCGACGCAGTGGTGGGGAATGCACCCTCGGCGCTTTCCGATGAGGCATATTTTGCCGCGCTGTCCGGGCCGCTGCTGGATCAGGCGTTTGCGCCGCTTGCCGCGCTCGCGCCGCCGCGTGATTTGGCGGCCTGGCCGGCTCGCGGCTCCGACGCCGAGAAGCGGGAGTTTCTCGCCGCATTCTGGCGACCGCGCGATCCGACCCCGCGCACGGCCGGCAACGAGCGGCGGGCGCAGTTCTACGACGGTGTCACCTATGCCAACGCCTTTTACGGCGATGCTCGGCGGCGACTGCCCGGCTGGCAGTCCGATCGCGGTCGGGTCTTCCTCCGCGAAGGATTGCCGACTCAGGTGCTCCGGCGTCAGCAGCGCGGCGCCGTACCTGCGTACGAGGTGTGGCGCTACTTCGAGCCGGTCAGTCGCTACTACCTGTTCGTCGATCGGGGCGCCGCGGGCGGGTTTCTCCTGGCGCGGTCCAGCGACGAGCGGGAAGCCCAGGTCGAGCGCTGGCGGGAATGGCTCACGCCAACCGGGGTGCAGGAAGTGGTCGACTTCCTGGGACGGATGGTGCTCTCGCCCGACTGAGGTGTTGGTGTCAGTGACCGGCGCCGCGCCGGTTGTCCAGTTGCCGTTCGATCAGCCGCTCCAGCAGCTGAGCAACGAGACGGCCGGTCCGTCCCCGCACCCGGTCGCGCCATTCGCCCCGGTCCGGGTTCCATTCCGGGAGCGGCATCGGCTCATCGACGCAGCGGCCCGCCGGAGCCGTCCCTTCCAGAAAGACTTCTTCGCCGGTGCAGTGCCAGCTCCAACCGTCGGCAATCCGCGCTACCTCGATACCGTCAGGGACCTGGAATCGGCCCGGGGCCGGATTGGCCCGCTCGAGGAAACGAGCCACGATCGGGAGGGCCGCGTCCGCGCCTGTGAGCTTGAGGCTGCGGCCGTCGTCGTACCCCATCCAGACCCCGACGACCAAGGTTGGTGAGTAGGCCACGAACCAGGCGTCGCGCCAGTCGTTCGAGGTGCCGGTCTTGCCCGCCATGCGCCCCTGTCGCTCGGGAGTGCCGAGGGCTCGTGACGTACCGCGCTCGACCGCTCCGGTCAACGCGGAAGTGATCAGGTACGCTTCGGCCGGGGCAACCACGGTCGAGACGTCCGGCGGCCCGCCGTCGGGATACTCGCCTCGCTGGCGTGCGGCGCCCAGCAGGATCCGGCTCGAGGCCAGCTGTCCGCCAGTGGCAAAGACCCCGTAGGCGCGGGTCAGTTCCAGCAGGCTGATTTCCGAGGAGCCCAGGGCCAGGCTCGGAACCGGAACGAGCGGGCTGGTAATGCCCAGCTGGCGCGCCGTCGCGGCAATCCTCTCCGGGCCGACGGCCAGGCCGATCCGGACAAATGGGATGTTGAGCGATTGCTCCAGCGCCTGTCGCATCGTGACCGCGCCCCGGAAGTTTCCGTCGTAGTTGGCCGGCTCCCACGATTCTGATCCGGTGGTGACCCGGATCGGCTCATCATCGATGCGCGACGCCAGGGTAAAGGCCGGCTGACTGGCGCCGGCGCGCCGAAGCGCAGCGAGCGCCACGATCGGTTTGAAGGTGCTGCCCGGCTGGCGGCGCGCATCGACCGCGCGGTTGAACTGCGAGGTTCCATAGTCGCGCCCGCCGACCATGGCGAGGATGTCGCCGCTCCGCGGGTCGATCGCAATCAGCGCCGCCTGGGCGTCCGGGGCTCGGTGCCGGGCCAGACCGTCCTTGACGGCGCCGACGGCGGCCCGCTGGAGTTCGGCGTCCAGCGTGGTGTAGATCGCCACACCGCGCGACGAGACTCGACCTGGCAAGCCGCGCACCGCGTGATCCCGAAAGTGGCGAGCATCGAGGCGCGTGGCCGGGTAGGCGCGGGTGGCCACTTTGCTGCGGCGGGCCGCCGCGGCGCGCTCGCTGCCGATCCGATCCTGCTCGACCATCAGGCCGAGGACCAGGTTGCGCCGGCGCCGGGCCAGCTCCGCATTGCGGGTCGGGGCCAGACGGTTCGGCGCGTGGATCATGGCGGCCAGCAGCGCACTCTCTGCCAGCGAGATCTTGCGAGCATCCTTGCCGAAGTAGTAGCGCGCGGCGGCGCCGACCCCATGCATGGCTCGGCCGCGGTCCTGACCGAGGTAGATCTCGTTCAGGTAGGCCTCGAGGATGGTGGCCTTGTCGTACCGAAGTTCGAGCGCGATGGCCATGGCGGCCTCACGGGCCTTCCGGAGCGGGGTCCGCTCTGCCGAAAGAAAGAGATTCTTGGCCAGCTGCTGCGTGATGGTGCTGCCCCCTTGAGCGATCCCGCCGGCCTTGAGGTTGGCCACCAGCGCGCCACCGATGCGGCGGGGGTCGAGCCCGTGGTGGTCGTAGAAGCGCTGGTCCTCGATTGCCAGCACGGCGTCCACCAGATGGCGAGGAAGCACGTCGAGGTCGACTGGCAGGCGGATCTCATCCGGGGCGCCTGGTGCCGGGGCAATCAACGTTGGGCTCGGGCGGCCGCCGGAACCGCGCCAGGCGTGGGGTCGACTGTACAGGCCGGAGGGAAGCCGGGTCGCTGGCGCCTCGAGCCGCGCTCGAATCGCCGCCTCGACAGCAATGACAGTGGTACCAATGACCAGAGTCGCAAATGCGACCCCGACGAGCAGCCTGCCGTTGATCCGAGCGCGGGTCCAAGTAAGCCCCGCGCCCAAGCGGGTCCGGATTTCCTGCCAGGACATGGGCGGCCCTCCAGTGGTCGTAAATCCATTGGACGCACGAAACCTCGAAATGGTTTCATGCTGCAACGGACTGTGACGGACGGAGGCTAAGGGCGGAATGCGCCCGGTGTCGTCAGTGGTCCAGGTGGTTCTGGTGGGGGGACGGGGCGTCAGCCCGGCTCAGCTCGAGTTCCACCGCCGGTCCTTCGGCGTGGCCGAACGGCAGCAGGTGGTCGACGCCCATGGCGACGAAGAGCAGGGCCAGGTACAGCAGCGAATAGCGGTACATCGACCAAGCCGTCGGGGTGACGCCTTGTTCGCGCAGCAGCTTGACGCAGTACCAGACCAGGCGGCTGCCCAGGGCGAGCGCAATCACGCCATAGACAACGCCCTGGGTGCCGGCCAGCGTCGGCAGCACCGTGAGCGGAAGCAGGAGCAGGGTGTAACCCAGCATCTGCCGTTTGGTATGGTGTACTCCCCGCACCACGGGCAGCATCGGCACCCCGACGGTCGCGTAGTCTTTGCTCTTGACCAGGGCCAGCGCCCAGAAGTGGGGCGGGGTCCAGTAGAACACGATGGCGAAGAGGAAAATGGCGCCGAGGTCGATCGAGCCGGTCATGGCGGCCCACCCCACCAGGGGCGGGAAGGCGCCGGCGGCACCGCCGATCACGATGTTTTGCGGCGTGTTTCGCTTGAGCCAGACAGTGTAGATGAAGACGTAGAACAGGAAGCCGGCGAGGGCGAGCCAGGCCGACAACGGATTGACCAGGTTCCAGAACAGGGCAAATGCCACCACGCCCAGCGCGATGCCGAAGAACAAGGCTGCCCCTGCCGGAATCCGGCCTGAGGGAATCGGCCGAGTCCGGGTTCGGACCATTTTGACGTCGATATCCCGGTCGAACCACATGTTCACGGCGTTGGCTCCGCCCGACATCAGATAGCCCGCCAGACTGACCCAGAGGACCAGCTCCAATGAAGGCAAGCCCATCGGGGTAATGAACATTGGGGCAATGGTCGTGACCAGGAGCAGCGAAATGATACGCGGCTTGGTCAGCGCAACCAGGTCCCGGAGAAGGCTCGTCAAGGCGTGGGTCGTTCCAGATTGGGAGCAAAGACTGTCATCTGTTCCAACCTCGAAATATACTCTACCTGGCCCTCCGAGACATCGTCTCGTGCGCATTCCCCCAAATCACGACGACCCCTATGGCTACCGCGGTTTCTGATCGTCTGCCCCGTACCATCGGTTTGTTCTCGGCCGTCGCCATCATCGTTGGCACGACCATCGGTTCCGGAATCTTCCGGGTTCCGGCGTCCGTGGCTGCTCAGCTGGGCGAACCAGGGCCGGTGCTGCTGGCGTGGGTCCTGGGTGGTGTCCTGGCGCTCTTCGGCGCGCTGACCCTGGCGGAGTTGGCGGCGATGTTCCCCCGGTCGGGGGGCGTCTTTGCCTATATCGAAGAGGGCCTCGGCCGGATGCCAGCCTTCCTGTTCGGCTGGTCGCAACTGGCGGTGATCCGGGCGTCCGCCTTGGGGGGGATTTCGACCATCTTTGCCGAGTATCTCGGGTACTTCCTCAAGTTCACCCCGAGTCAGGTCCGATACGTTGCGGCGGGGACAATCCTCTTTGTGGCGCTGATCAACTATCTCAGCACCACGGCGGCGGCCAAGGTGGTGAGCAACTTCATGATCGCCAAGTACGTGGCCATGGTCGCGCTGATCGTGCTGGCCTTCACGGCTGGCGATGGCAGTTTCAGCCATTTCAGCGGTACCGGGTCGACGGCTTTCAGCATGTCGATGGTGGCGTCGGCGCTGGTATCGATCATGTGGGCCTATGATGGCTGGGCCGATCTGTCGTATATCGGCGGCGAAATCAAGAATCCCGGTCGCAACATCCCGCTCGCGCTCGTCATCGGGACGACGATGATCATCGTCGTCTACTTGCTGATGAACGCGGCGTATGTGTATCTCGTTCCCGTGCCCGAGATGGCGGGTGATCGACTGATCGCCTCGACGGCGGCCTCACGAATTCCACTGCTGGGTGGGGCGGGGGCCGGCATCATCGCAGCTGTCGTGATGATTTCCTGCTTCGGCAGTCTCAACGGCTCGATGCTCACCAACCCGAGGGTTTTCTTCGCGATGGCCGACCGGGGCCTCTTCTTCAAGGGTGTCGCGCGGGTGTCGCCCAAGCGTCAGACGCCGTCGGTCGCCATCTGGCTCGCGGCTGTGCTGGGCTGCATTTACGTCTTGCTCAACGACTTCCAGCAGTTGGCCGACCGCTTCGTGCTGGGCATCTGGCCCTTCTACATCATGGCGATCATTTCTGTCTTCATCCTTCGGAAACGGTCGCCGGATCTCGAGCGGCCCTACAAGACCTTCGGCTATCCGATCGTGCCGATCATTTTCCTGCTGGCGGCAACGGGCATGGTCATCAACGCCTTCGTGACCGATCCGCTCAACACCGGTGTGACCTTTGCGATCATCGGCGCCGGACTGCCTGTCTACTACTTCGGCTTCCGGAATCGCTCGGCTTCCTGAGCAGGGAGGATTGCGCACCGCATCAGATCGTCTGTCCCCGAGGAAATCGCTGCGCCGGGCCTTGCTGATGCAGGGTCCGGCGCATTGTTGCCGAACCGATACTGGTCTCGCTTGACCGCACCCATGCTGATCGCGATGTTTGTCCGCGCCTGGGCATCGTCCAGGTCGATGTCATTGATACCTTGCCTGCGGAGTAACTGATGCGGTCGTTGCGGAGGCTTAGCAGCTATCTCGTTGTAGCCATTTTAGTTAGCACATTTTCGACGGGCGCTGCCTGGGCTCAGGGTCTGACCAGCGCTGCGCTGACCGGGGTGATCACCCGGGAGGGCGGGCAGCCGGTCGAGGCCGCCAACGTTGCCCTGACCAACACCAGTACGGGCGCTCGGCTCTCGACCACGACCGGTGCCAACGGCCGGTACAACTTCGAGAACGTCCCCCCGGGCGGACCCTATACCATTGACGTGCGTGGCATCGGATTTCAGCCGGTGACCAAGACCGGCATCCGGCTGAGTCTCGGTCAGCGGCAGGTCGAGAACTTCGAGCTGCAGCAGCAAGTCATCATGCTGGAAGAGCTTGCGGTAACGGCGGCGACCAACCCGTTGATCAACGCCGGACGCACCGGAGCAGCCCAGACCGTCTCGGGTGAAACCATTCGTCGGATGCCGAGCCTTGGTCGCAACTTCACGGACCTGATCCGGACCAGTCCGCAGGTTTTGCTGGGTTCATCGGTCGGTGGGCAAAACGGGCGGTTCAACGCCATCCAAATCGACGGTGGCGTGAACAACGACATCTTCGGGTTGTCCTCCGGCGGCACGCCGGGCGGGTCTGCCGGCGCCAAGCCGATCTCGCTCGAAGCGATTCAGGAGTACCAGGTTCTGGTGGCGCCGTTCGACGTTCGGCAGGGCAGTTTCTCCGGCGGTCTCGTCAACGGCATCACGCGTTCGGGCACCAACCAGTTTCATGGCTCGCTCTTCGGCTATCTGCAGCGCCCGGACCTGGTAGGGAAGGACACCGCCGGTGTCGAGATTTCCCAGTTCGATATCAAGCAGTACGGCGGGACCCTTGGCGGACCGATCATTCGCGATCGGCTTCACTTCTTCATGAGTGCCGATCTCCAGGGCTCGACGACGCCGTTCGTCGGCGCGGCTGCCGACGACCCGACCACCGGGATCACGTCGGGGGCGGTGAATCAGGTGCGGCAGATTCTGCGGGATCGCTATGGATTTGATCCGGGTGGTGTCGAGGCGCCACAAAACCTCAATCAGCCCGACAAGAACTTCTTCGGCAAGATCAATGCGCAGCTTGGCGGCTCGTCGCAGCTCGAGGTTTCCTACAACTACATTCGGGCCAGCCGCGATGCCTTCAGCCGCGGCACCCGGAACCTGGCCGATCGTGACGGCTGGCAGTTGTCGAACAGCGGCTACAAGATCGGCAACACGACCAACTCGATCCGCTCCAAGTTCACCACCGTGCTCGGCCGGGCCAGCCTCGAGGTCCTCGCGGGGTATCAGACGGTCCGCGATGCCCGCGAAATTGCCAATCAGACGCCACTCATCATGGTGCAGGACGTCCTCGGCAACTACATGGCGGCCGGTGGCGAGCGCTTCTCGCACGGCAACGAGCTGGATCAGAACATCCTCGAGCTGACAGCCAATCTTACGTTCGACGTCGGTGGCAACCACCAGATCACGATTGGCACGCATAACGAGATTTTCAGCTTCCGCAACGTCTTTGCCAACAACCGCTTCGGAACCTGGACCTTCGGTAGCGCCGACTCCCTCGATATGGGATTGGCCCGTCGCTACGAGATTGCGCTCGAGACCCGTCCGGGCGGCTTTACGGCCGACTTCGGCGTACGCCAGCTGGGCGGATACATCCAGGATACCTGGCGCCCGACCCGGGACCTGACGGTCACGGGCGGCGTCCGGTTCGACGTTCCGTTCAGCGACAAGCCCTTCCAGAACGACAACCCGAATCTGCTCGCACTCGGCGTCAACACCGGGCGGTTCCCCACGGGCAACGTGCTCTTCTCACCCCGGCTCGGGTTCAACTGGGATATCGGCGGCGAGGCGAACACCGTCCTGCGTGGTGGCGTCGGCCTCTTCTCGGGTCGTCCGCCCTACGTCTGGATGTCGAACGCGTTCACCAACACCGGTCTCGAACAGGCGACGCTTCGGTGCGACCTGACCCCGACCACTGGCAACGGCTTGACGCCGCCGGCATTCACTGTCGACATCAACAACATGCCCACCAGCTGCGCCACGGGCGGCAGCGCGGCTGCTTCGACGCCGTCGGTCAACTACTTCGAGGAAAGCTTCAAGTTCCAGCAGGCCCTGAAGCTGGCGGTCGGACTCGACAAGCAGCTGGGCAGCGGATTCGTGGCCACGCTCGATTTCATTCATACCCGGGCCCGCAATCAGATGTACCAGACCGACGATAACGTCACTGCTGGCGAGATCAACGGCGAAGGGCGCCAGCTGTATGCGGCGCCGAATCCGGCCGGTACCGCGCTGGTGCGGTTGCGCCCCACCGCTCTGCTGGGACAGGTCATCCGGCATGCGAACCGGAACGCCGACCGCTCGACGATGGCGACGGTTCAGCTTCAGAAGTCCTTTGCAGGTGGCTACGGTTTCTCGGCAGCATACACGCACGCCAGGACCGAGGATCTGATGAGCCTGGGCTCGAGTACTGCCGGGTCGAACCTGAGAAACACGGCGCTCGATGGCACCCTGGCGGATCGAAACCTCCGCCGGGCCTCCTATGACGTTCCGCACAAGGTCACCTTGAGCGGCACGGCAACGCTTCCGTTGAACATCGAGCTCTCGGCGATTTACACGGCGCGGGCGGGTACTCCGTACGCCTACGTGTACAGCAACGACGCCAACGGCGACGGCAATGCGGCCAACGACTTGTTCTACGTGCCGCGCGATGCCAACGACATTTCGCTCACCAACCCGACTGCCTGGAGCCGGCTCGACGAGTTCATCTCGAGCGAGAAGTGCCTCGATGAGCAGCGGGGACAGATCATGGAGCGCAATTCCTGCCGTAATCCGTGGATCAAGTTCCTCGATGTTCGGGTGGCCAAGCCGATCCGGACGTTGAGCGGGCAGTCGCTGTTGCTTGGTGTCGACTTCTTCAACTTCCTCAACCTGGTCAACAAGAACTGGGGCATCAATCGCGAAACCGCCCCGTTCGAGCAGGTCAGCAACTTCCTGACGATGGCCGGTTACGACACTCGCGGCACCGCGACCCAGAGCGACGACCGCGGCGTCTACACGATTCCGAACACGATGCCGTCGCGGAACCGTGCGCTGGTCAACAGCTCCCGCTGGCGGATTCAGGTGGGCGCGAAGTATCTCTTCTGAGATCCGGACATACTGCAAAGCGGAGCGGGGGTGGGACAGCTGTCCCACCCCCGCTCTTCGTTGTGACCGTTCATGTGGGGCTTGGTGCCCAATGGTTCACTGCTGCCTGCGCACCACGAGTGCGGTGCAGCTCAGGTCCGCACCCTGGCAAAGAGCCAAAGGCCAAGTGTCAAAAAGAATGCGTTGGGCAGCCAGGCAGAGAGCGTGGGTGAGATCACACCCGTGGCCCCAACGGCCTTGGCGAGGTTGATCAGCAGCAGGTAGACCACTGTGGTACCCAGACTGGCTGCGATGCCCCACGCCGCCCCGGCGCGTGGGTTGCTCATGGCCAGTGGCGCACCGAACAGCGCGATAACCAGGCATGCGGCCGGCAGCGCCAGCTTCACCGCAAGGTCGACTTCGAGTTTCTTGGTGTCGTTGCCGGAGCGCGAAAGCGTGGTGATGAAGCTCGCCAGCTCCTGATAGGTCATCTCCTCTGGGCGCTTGGGCTCGCTCAGCAGGGAGGTTGGCTGCTCGTTGAGCGTCGCCATCTCCAGGGTGGCAAACTGGGCCGTCATCCTGGCGCTCGAGTCGCCCAGGATGTGGAGCATGCCGCTTTCGAGGCGCCAGCGACCGGTCGAATCGACCCATTTGGCGCTGTCGGCGGTGATGGCAATGTTGGGGTAGTTCTCTGCGCGGCCGGCGTGCTCGAGCAGCAGGGTCTGCATCCCGTTGTTCTGGGTATCGAGATAGCGGATCGAGTAGGTCCAGCCATTGTCCGCGAGGTACACGAAATCGTACCGCGTGGTCTGGTTTCGGTTGGTGCGCTCCCGCTCGAGTTCGAGCTGTCTGGCGGTGGTTTGCGGCGCGATTTCCGTAACCCAGAAACAGAACAGGCCCGCGAGCGCTGCTGCGACCAGGATCGGAAACACCAGACGATAGAAGCTGACGCCGCCAGCCTTGGCGGCGGTAATCTCTGAATTTCGCGCCAACGGCCCGACGGTAAACACCGTGGCGAACAGGGTTGCCGCCGGAATCATGTTGGCGGTGTTCCCGGGAATCGCGAACAGCCCGATCTGCGCAATCACGGCGGCGCTCAGATCGCGGTCGAGCAGTCGGTTGAGGCGCTCGGTCAGGTAGACCAGGACCGACACGACCGGCAGACCGAGTCCGGCCAGGAAGAAGATCTTGAGCCATTGGCCGAGGACGTAGCGGCTCAGACGTCGGATGATGACCACGGTCAGGCCGCTTTCGGCTTGCGGCGGAACGGCCGCGTCAACGTATCGAGCAGATCTGCAAAGTCTCCACCGCGGGTCGATCCGAACTCACGGTTGACCCGGAAGAGGCCGATCAGGCCGACCAGCAAGACAACGGCATTGGGAGCCCACATGACGAGTGCTGGCTTGACGTAACCGCGATCGGCCAGCGCCTCGCCGCCGACCAGCCCGACATAAAAGACGGCAAAGATCGAGAGCCCGCCGCCGATGACCAGGCCCATGCCGCCCCGCGGGAAGCGCAGCGCCAGGGCCACCCCGATCAGCACGAACGTCAGGCAGGCAACACTGATGGCGTACTTCTTGTGGATCTCGACCTTGAACTTGGCGGAGGTGACCCGCGCCTGACGGCCGTCATAGGCGGCCGAGGTCACTTCACCAAGCGTACTGATGGAGGGCGGCGCCGTCTGGTCCGGAATCGGAGCGGCCACCACACCCGGGCTGGTCGAGTCGATCGCTGCCGTGTCCTGACCTGCCGGTGTGGTTGCGGGCACCGGAGCTGGTTCTTGCGCGGTGGCCACTTGGGGCAGAATGACGCGCCCAATGGCGCGCTCGATGACCCGCCACCGCCCGCAGTGCCGGACGACATCGGGGACCGGCCCCGGCTCCACGATCGGGAGCTTGAGTCGCATCAGGTTGCGAAGGTCATGCACGGCAAGGGAGTACCGCTGATCGTCGGAGACCAGGGCGCGCCGGTCGGCGTAGCTGACCTGGTCCATCATCTCGCAGGTCGTCATCTCGCGGTCGCCACGATGGAAATTGGCGGTGTCGCGGTCGAACATGTTCTGGACGTTCTTGACCCGGATCAGGTTGCGATCGAAATGGGTGATCCGGATCTTGGAGGGCTCCGCTGTGATGTACTCGTGCACCTTCCCGGTGTAGAGCGTCAGGGCGAGGTCGACCCCCCGCTCGTCGAAGGCCATCACGCCGCTGTCGGCGTACACCACCCGCCGACCGGTTGCCAGGCTCAAGTCGAAGATTTCGACGTCGGTCAGGCGACCGGAGCCCGGATACACCCGTCCGGCTCGGACGAAGTACGGCGGCAGCTGATTGATGGCCTGCTCCCGCATCTGGAAGGCAGGCTTCTTCTGGCCGATGTCCGTCTGCAGGTTACCGAGCCGCGCATTGGTGCGGGGCAGCACCTGATCGACGAAGACGAAGCTGATCAGCATCATCAGGATGCCAGCGACGAGAGCCGGTCTGAGCATCTGCATCACGCTGAGGCCACTCGCACGCATGGCAGTAATCTCGTTGTCGGCGCCAAGCTGACTGTAGCCGTACAGCACGGCCACCAGAACCGCCATCGGCAGCGTCAGCGCGACGATAAACGGAATGCTCAGTGTCAGGACTTCGACGATGACCTGCCAGGGAAGGTCCTTACCGACCAGGTTCCCGAACTGCTTGGCAAGCTGGTTGACGAGCAGGAGGCCGGTGCAGGCCCCGAGCGAAAAAACGAACGGGCCGATGATCGAACGGAGGATGTGACCGCGGAGCAGGCGCATAAGCTCTGAAAACTAATCGACCTGGGCAGTTGGAGGCCCTCTTCGTGGCTGAGATTCCGTCACTGCCCCTTCCGAACGGGGGACACCGTCCGTATCGTCCTGCCCTCACACCGCACGCGAGATCTGATGGTACGTTCAGCACTGCTGGTGCTCGCCCTTGGGGTGGTTGGCTGTCAGTCGAGCCAGCCGCCGGTACCCGAGATCGACGGCCAGGCTGCGCTTGCCTACGCCAGGGCGCAAGTCGAAATGGGGCCCCGTATTCCGGGGTCAGAGGGTCATCGCCGCACCGGGCAGTGGCTCGACAGTCTGCTGCGGATGCGCGCCGACACCGTGATCACGCAGGAATGGACCCATGTGACCCTTCAGGGAGACTCCCTGCCGATGCGGAACCTGGTCGCACGGTTCCGGCCGGACGCCGCACACCGGATACTCTTCCTGGCCCATTGGGACACCCGACCGGTGGCCGATGCGGACACGGGGGCCCGTGCCAAGCAACCGGTTCCGGGCGCCAATGACGGGGCCTCGGGGGTCGCCGTCCTCCTGGCCATGGCGGATGTGCTGTCCGCTCGGCCGCCGGAGGTCGGAGTCGACTTGCTGATGGTTGACGGTGAGGACTACGGTGACTTCAGCGAAGACGCTGATGTGCTGATCGGGTCGCGCTACTATGCCAAGCACCAGATCGGCCCGAAACCGGAGTACGCCATCCTGCTCGACATGGTCGGCGCTGCGAACTCACGCTTTCGGAAAGAGGGCTATTCCGTGACCGCAGCCCCCGCGCTGGTCGACGCGGTTTGGGCTATGGCAAAACGAATGGGATACGACGCCCTGTTCGTCGACCAGATCGGGCCGGCCATTACGGATGACCATATTCCGCTGCAGCAGGTGGGCATCCGCGCCATCGATGTGATTGCCGACTTCGGGGCGGGCACCGGGTTCCCGTACTGGCATACGGTCGATGACACGGTCGACAAGCTGAGTGCCGCCACGCTCGAGGCGGTCGGCAATGTGATGATGGCGATGATTCGAGAGGCGCGCCCATCTCGGTAGGCGGGTAGAGCAGGGTGGGGGCCGTTTGTAGCGCCTCCCACCCCAGCCCCTCAGAAGGTCCCCAGTTCCGAAGCCTGGATGATGTACGCCCCTTCGATGCACACGGTCGAACTCGTCAGGTTGTTGCCGGTGGCCTGAACTGCCCAGGTACCCGTGGCCTCTGCTGGTGGCGCCCAGACGGGGTTCCAGCCGGGCAAGCCGCTCAGGTCCGGCATCGCGAGTGTTGCCGTGTCGCTGCCGAACCAGCCCGGTGTTGCCGTCAGGTTGACGGTACGCGCACTACCCGTCTGGTTATACGAGAGGCTGATGAGCCGCTGGTACTCGTCGGGCACCGTGATGACGGCCTGCAAGCGGCGATAGGGTCCGGTCAGGGTCGTCACGGTGGGCCGTGACAGCTGGGCTGGCAGCGCGACGGTCCGGTTGGTGAGCTGATGAAAGACTTGCTGAATCACCCGACCCCCTGAATAGCCGGTTGGCACGGTCCCGGCGTCCCGCAGTTCCGTCACGGTCAGCATGTGGAAGTCACTGGCCTCCTGCAGGCTGGTCGGAAAGCCGAAGGCCGTCATGCTCGTGGTCGTCGGGGCCGACGAGGTGTACAGGGCCGCAATGTGGCATGCCGCGCCGGTGAAATACGCCATCGAATGATTCATGGTGGATCCGGTTCGCTGTCCGGTCACGCTGATCGTCGCGCTCGCTGGCGTGAACGAATCGGGGCCTTCGAAGTCGACCACGCCCACCGAAGCGTTGTTGGCAATGTCGAGCCCGCGCCGAACGTAGCCGCGGTCGGGGTTGCCCGGCGTGCCAAGGATCTCGGCGAGCGTATTGTGACGCCAGCCGGTCAGTGCATGGCTGCCCGGGCGGACCTGGAGGATCGAGAACGACGTGTTGGGGTGCGAGACATTGCCCGCGCCACCCCCGAGCCAGATCTGGGCGAAGTCGTTATTACCCAGGCCGGCAACGGTCCCGACGACGACCTTGGTCTGTTCGGCCGTTCCGCAGAAATACCCGTCGGCATGCTGCAGCTCGGCTCGAGACAGATGGTGCACGTTGAAGGTGGTGGCGAACGGAAATGCCAGCGCTCCGCGCCCCGAGGCAATGGTAAACCGATAGACGTTGCTGGCGGGTGTCACCACCGTCCAGGGACCGGTGCCGTCCTGCACGGCAAGCCAGCTCGGTCGCAGGCCGCAAGCGGAGAGGTCGAGCGTGACCTCGTCGCTGCTTCCGCTGGCCGCGCTGATCGAGACCTGAACGGTCGCCGTGCGCTCGGCCTGACCGCTGGCGTTGCCGCGGACCGTCAGCGTATGGGTGCCGACGCCGAGGCTCGCTGCCGCGGAGAGCGTCAGGGTACTCGACGACCCCGTTGTGCTGGCGGGATTCAGCGTAGCTGTCAGACCAGACGGTGCGCCGGTGACCGTCAGCGCCACTGAGCCTGCGAAGCCGCCGGAACGGGTGATCGCAACTGCGGTGCTTGCGCTGCTTCCCTGGGTCACCGAAACGGCCGCCGGCGAGACCGCGAGCGTGAACCCGCCGGCTGGGGCAGCCTGCACGGTCAGGGCAAAAGAGGCCGTGGCATCGGAGACTCCGCTGCCCATCGCACGAACGGTCAGATTGTAGGTACCGGGTGACGTCGTGCCCGCGACGCCGATGGTGACGGTGGCCGTCGTGGTCGTTCCGGATGTCGACGGCGTGCTCAGGGTGCCGCTCACGCCGGCGGGGACCCCGTCGACGCTGAACGTGACAGTGCCTGAGTAGCCGCCGCTGCGCGCCAGCGTCGCGGTTACCTCATGAGTGCTCCCCGCCGTCACGGTAGCGCTTGTCCCGCTCAACGAGAGCGCAATCGCCGGGTTGGGCCCCGGGGGGTTGGTGCCGGTGTCGTCGCCCGAACTGCAGGCGGCCAAAACGACCAATGCCAACTGGCCAGCCGCTCGGTTGAGCTGGCTGAGGAAGAGCTTCATCGTGGTTCTCCCTGCGAAAATGAAGAGCTGTACCGAAGCGGGGTGAGCCCACGTCCGGTCTTGCCGACCGTTACGAAAAACTGCGACGAAACCCGTCAGATTTGGTCGGGGTTGCTCCAGGTCGGTCCCCTCCAGACCCGAATCGCAATACGAGGCAACTCATTGCGTAAAACGGGTGAGTTGATGGGCTGGTGGAAGCGCATTTTGGCACGATGTCGCCCAAAGAACGTCTCGCAATCGCCTCATTGCTGGCAGTTGCCGCGCTTGGCCACGCGCTCCGCGCCGTCGCGCTGGGCTCGTCCGATGCCCCGGGCGGGTTGCAACTCCTGTCGGGCGTAGTGCCTGGGGATCCCGCAGGGCATCGGGCCGCGTCGGCGCGGCTCGGGCGCCCGCTTCGGGCGGATGAGCAGATCGATCTCAATCGAGCCACGGTCGCCGAGCTGACGAGACTGCCCAAGGTCGGGCCAGGGCTGGCTCGCCGGATGGTCAGAATTCGGGACAGTCTTGGCGGTTTCGCCTCTCTTGGCGAGGTCGACGCGGTTCCCGGGGTCGGGCCGGCCCTCTTCCGGGCCATCGGGCCCCATCTCGCGCTCGGCGATACTCTTCGGATCCAGGGCCGCCGCCCGGCACTGCGGGGGGTCGCGATCCCGCCGCCGGTGCCGCTGCCACCGAACGTGGTCGCCGGTCCTGAGGGGTTGCGCGGCGGTAGTGAGAGGCCCCGGACCGGGCCGCGGGTCCGCGTCAACTCGGCCAGCCAGGCGGAGCTGGAACGCCTCCCGGGGATCGGCCCAAGTCGTGCAAAAGCCATAGTGGCATATCGCCAAAGGCACGGGCCATTCGCGTCGGTGGCGGACCTGGCCAAGGTCCCGGGAATCACCAGGCGGCTGGTAACTCAAATGGCGCCTCAAGTTGCGATCCCGTGATCCGATAGCTCAACTGGCACCAGATTCGTAGTAGAAGGCTGCCTGACCCCTGGTCGGTCAATGCAAGATCTTGCAGTTTGAACGGGTCCCTGGGCGGGAAAGAGGTTCCGAAGGCACGATGGCAATGGTGGCGGCCCCCCCCGGCGTCGGTGATCGTTTGGGTGAGATTCTCCTTTCGGAGAACCTGCTGACCCGCGAGCAGCTGAGCCAGGCGTTGACGGAACAGAAGAGTTCCGGTCATCGCCTGGGCTATGTGCTTGTCAAGCTCGGTCTCCTGTCCGAGGTCGACGTAACCAAGATCCTGGCGCGCCAGCACCGGGTGCCTGCCGTCGATCTGTCCCGGTTCGAAGTCGACTCCAAGATTCTCAAACTGATTCCGACCGATGTGGCTCGGAAGCACTGCGTGCTGCCGCTCAAGCGGGAGGGTCGCACGCTCACGGTCGCGATGGCCGACCCGACCGATCACGGTCTGTTGCAGGATCTCAAGTTCATTACCCGATTTGATCTGTTCCCCGTGCTGGCCGGCGAGTACACGCTCCGGGGACTGATCGACAAGTATTACGACGTCGGCGAAGGTGCGCAGCAGGCCCAGCTGCAGGAAATTCTCAAGGATATGGAGGGCCTTGGGCTGACCGATGATCTCGAACTGGTCGAGGACCAGGAGGACGAGAACGTCAGTCAGGCCCAGATCAATGACGCGCCGGTCGTCAAGCTGATCAACGGCATCCTGACCGACGCGGTCAAGCGCGGCGCCTCGGACATCCATGTCGAGTGTTTCGAACACGAAATGCGGGTTCGCTACCGCGTTGACGGTGTGCTCCAGGAAGTGATGAAGCCGCCGATCAAACTGCGCGCAGCGCTGATTTCCCGGATCAAGATTCTTTCGCAGCTGAACATTGCCGAGCGCCGGATTCCGCAGGACGGTCGGCTCAAGCTCAAGATGGGCCCCAAGGTCATCGACTTCCGCGTCTCGACCCTGCCGTGTCTCTTCGGAGAGAAGATCGTGCTCCGAATCCTCGACAAGGGGAACCTGACGCTCGACCTCAGCACCTTCGGGTTCGAACCCAAGGCGGAAGCGGACCTGCTGCGTAACATCCTCAATCCGTACGGGATGGTGCTGGTCACCGGCCCGACCGGCTCGGGCAAGACGACGACGCTCTACTCGGCGCTGCAGCGGATCAACACGATCGAAACCAACATCATGACGGCCGAGGATCCGGTCGAGTACAATTTGATGGGGATCAACCAGGTGCAGGTGCGGCCGGAAATCGGGCTGACCTTTGCCGCCGCACTTCGCGCCTTCCTGCGGCAGGATCCCAACGTCGTCATGATCGGTGAAATCCGAGATCTCGAGACGGGCGGCATCGGTATCAAGGCTGCCTTGACAGGTCACCTGGTGCTCTCGACGCTCCATACCAACGATGCGCCGAGCACGATTACCCGTATGATCGACATGGGAATCGAGCCCTTCAACGTCGCGGCGGCCGTCAACCTGGTCGTGGCGCAGCGACTGGTACGGCGGATCTGCTCCAATTGCAAGGCGCCAGCGAAGTACAAGGAAGAGGAACTCCGGGCGCTCAACGATAATGTCGAAGCTGTGCGTGGCATGGCGTTCCAGAAAGGTACCGGTTGTGACGCCTGCGGCGGCACGGGCTACAAGGGCCGAGCGGGCCTGTACGAAGTCATGACCATGAGTCATGAGCTGCGGCGGATGGTGCTGCGTGGCGCATCGGTGGCGGAGCTGCGGGATCAGGCCGTCAAAGAAGGTATGCTGACCTTGCGGATGGACGGCTACAAGAAGATCGAGCGAGGCGTGACGACCCTGGAAGAAGTGGTCAAGGAGACGTCGGCATGAGCGAGAGCGACCTGCGGGTTCAGGATGGTGCGGCGGGCGGGGCCGCAGGGCAGAACCGGCTCAATCTCCGGTCACTCCTCCAGGAGATGATCGACAAGGATGCGTCCGATCTGCACATCACGGCCGGTGAGCGGCCCAAGCTGCGGATCGACGGCGACATTGGCGACTGTTCCGTCGATCATGTGCTGACACCAAAGGACACCATCCAGCTGGCGTACTCGGTCCTGACCGAGTCGCAGAAGAAGCGGTTCGAACTCGACGACGAACTCGACTTCTCGTTCGGGATCCAGAATCTGGCCCGCTTCCGCGGCAACGTGTTCAAACAGCGCGGCTGTGTGGCCATGGTGCTTCGGATGATTCCTTTCAGCGTCCGCACCTTCGACGAACTTGGTCTTCCTCCTGTCATGGCTCGCCTTTCCGAGCGGCCGCGGGGGCTGATCCTGGTGACTGGCCCGACCGGTTCCGGAAAGTCGACGACGCTTGCTGCGGTGATCGACAAGATCAACAAGGATCGTAAGGGTCACATCATTACGGTCGAAGATCCCATCGAGTTCATCCATCGCCACCAGAGCTGTATCGTCAACCAGCGCGAGGTTGGGACGGATACCAAGTCGTTCTCGGCGGCGCTCAAGTATGCGCTTCGCGAAGACCCGGACGTGATTCTGGTAGGCGAAATGCGCGACCTGGAAACGGTGGCCGCCGCGCTGACGATCGCGGAAACCGGCCATCTGGTGCTGGCCACATTGCACACCAATTCTGCCGCAGAGTCGATCAACCGCATCATCGACGTCTTTCCCCATAATCAGCAGTCGCAGATTCGGGCCCAGCTCGCCTTTGTGCTCGAGGGGGTCGTAACCCAGACCCTGTTGCAGAGAGCCAGGGGCCGCGGGCGGGTCATGGCCTGCGAAATCATGGTCGCCACTCCGGCGATCCGCGCCCTGATTCGCGACGACAAAATCCATCAGATCTACTCGGCGCTGCAGTCCGGCAAGAAGCATGGAATGCAGACCATGACGGATTCTCTGTACCAGCTGTACATGACACGAGAAGTAGTCAAGGAAGAATGCCTTCGGGTTGCTCAGGAGCCCAACGAGTTCCTGCGCATGATCGGCGAGAAGCCCATGGACGAGCAGGCCATTGCCGAACTGCCCAAGGAAAAGAGCGACCGCGTGCTGGCTCGGCGATAGCGAGGCGAGGACCAAGACATGGCCGTATTCGAGTATACCGCGAAGAACACGACGAGCGGACAGATCATGAAGGGTACCCTCGACGTCCCGTCCAAGGACGACGTCATGGCGTACCTCAAGAAGAACCGGCTGCTGCTCGTCACGGTTCGAGAGCAACCGAAACAGTACGCGTTCAAGCTGCCAGGAGCGGGCCGCGTAACCACCCGCGACCTCGTCATCTTCACGCGACAGTTTGCCACCATGATCAATGCGGGTCTGCCACTGGTGCAGTCCCTCACCATTCTGGCCCAGCAAACCGAGAACAAGGCGCTCAAGGACATCGTCAAGCAGGTCGTCTTCGACGTCGAAGCCGGTAACACGCTCGCCGATGCGTTCCGCAAGCATCCGAAGGCATTTCCGGATCTCTACGTCAACATGGTGGCGGCCGGCGAGGCGGGCGGTATTCTCGACACGATCCTCCTCCGCCTGGCGACCTTCCTCGAAAAGAACGACGCCCTGATCCGCAAGGTCAAAGGCGCGATGGTCTACCCGGCCGTGATCATCTCGGTGGCCGTGATTGCCATCGCGGTCCTGCTGATCTTCGTAATTCCGACGTTCGAGGCGATGTTCGCGACGGTCGCGATGGAACTCCCGCTGCCGACCCGGATCGTGATCGCCCTGTCGAGCGGATTGATCCAATGGTGGTGGGTTATCCTCGGCAGCATCGCGGCGGCCATCTTCCTCGGCCGACAATACTACCTGACGCCGAACGGACGCCGTACCGTCGACGGTGCCCTCCTGCGAGCACCAGTCATTGGTGACTTGCTCCGCAAGTCGGCAGTGTCCCGGTTCACCCGGACGCTCGGCACCCTGATTTCCTCTGGTGTGTCGATCCTCGATGGGCTCGAGATCACCGCCAAGACCGCGGGCAACCGGGTCATTCACGACGCCGTGATGCAGTCCCGGGCCTCGATTGCCGGTGGTGATACGATAGCCGGGCCGCTCCAGGCGTCCAATGTCTTTCCGCCGATGGTGATCTCGATGATCGCGGTCGGTGAGCAAACCGGCGGCCTCGACGACATGTTGTCCAAGATCGCGGACTTCTATGATGCAGAGGTGGACGTGGCGGTGAGCGCACTGCTCTCGCTGATGGAGCCGATCATGATCGTGGTGCTCGGCGTCATCGTCGGCGGCATGGTGGTGGCGATGTACCTGCCGATCTTCGACATGGTCAACGCGGTTCAGTAACCCGAAGCGTTGTGGCTGAGGGGGAGGCGCGGCGGTCCGAACTGGGGCCGCCGCGCCTCGTCCGTTTCAGGGCAGACTCGACCCTGCCGACCTCGCCGGTCCGCGCGCTCGCGGCGTTGCCAGCGCGGCCGCGACGAGGGGCGCTATTCGATCCACGATGAGCGGATTGGCAGCTTCGACTGTGTGGCCGACGATATCGACGAAGATCGGTTCGGGATTCCCGGCAAACACGCGGGCAAGATTGAGGAATCGGCTGTCGGCCACCCCGGTCATGGCCGAATCGATTGCCGCAGCAATGTTGACGTGAACCTGTCGCACCAGACTATGGAAGGGGCTGGCCTCGACTCGATCCATCAGCTCGCTCTCCTCGGGACTGAGGGCCTTATCGCTGGCATGAAGGGTCGGTTGCCAGAGATAGATCGGCTCAAACCCGTAGCGCTCGGCGGCGGCCTCAACCAAGCGCACGGTTTCGACGTAGGTTCGGACAACTTCACGGGTCACAGCTGAGGGCTCTCGCAGTGGCGCTGACTCAGCGCGCAAGTTCACGAGCCGAGCGAACAACTGCGACCGGGTCATAGCCACCCCAGCAAGGGCGCCGAGTGCCCGGCCATCGGCCGCCAGGTCTCGATTCCAGGAAAACACCGTTCGGCCAAACGCGAAGTCGCGCGCCCGCTGTTGCTCGTTCTGAGGCACGCCGGCACGGTGCTGAATTGCCGCGACGACCTCATTGATACCGTCGTAGAACACCACGACGTCGGGGCGGGCGCCGTCGCGCAGCTGGAGCAGCAACTCGATGACTTCCTGCGTGAAGACGTACCCGGTTTCGCCCCAGTTGACCACTTGGCTCGAGTTGCCTCGATCGCGAAGCTGCGCAGCAAGGACCGACGCGATAGTCTGGCTGTCTCGCTGGAACGTCCCGAACATCGTCGAGCCGCCGAAAAGCCACACCACGGGTCGGTCGGATGACGCCGCAGGAAACGTTACCCGCTTTCCAGTCGAATCAATGTTGATGTACCGCCCGGCGAACGGCGCTCTGCGGAAGTACACATAGGGGCGCCAGTTGAGGTCGTACGTGGCGAGTTCCTCCCTCAGGTAGGCGTCGACCCAGTCGGGGGCGGAGGCGGGAAAGAGGGTCTCACTGAGATTGTTGCTCAGGACGGCCCGCCGCACGCCCGCCTGCGCCCGATAGGTGAACTCGAGCGCCAGCAGCAGCACCAGAACGCCACCTACGATCAGCCAGCCATCGCGCAGCAACTTGCCAGCGTATTGCAGGATTCGGCCAAGACGACCTGAAGGGCCAAGCCGCGTTTGTAGAGCTGTCACGGAAATCTCCAGGCGCGTATGCTCCGGTTCCGCTGGCGTGCCGAGAACGGGAGGCTCTGCGAGCCCCAGATTCGGAGCTGCAGGAGGCGCATCCGGTAACAAGGCGGGAAGGCGAAGGTAGGGTCCGTTCCCGGTAACCGCAAGCTGGTGCGGCGAGTTGTCATCCGATTACTGGCCGGAATCGGCTGCCCCATTGCGGGTTTAGGGGAAGCGTGCGATGTTATCCATAAGCAAATTAGGGGAAGAGCATGGCAGGCCTCGATCTTCTGCAGGGCACTCTCGACATTCTGATCCTTCGAACGCTGTCGTGGGGCCGGGCGTTGCACGGGTATGCGATCACGACCTGGATCAAGGAACGCACGGATCAGGCGCTTCTGGTCGAAGAGGGGGCACTCTATCCGGCGCTGCACCGCCTCGAGAAGCGGGGCTTACTGGAGTCGGAATGGGGCCTGTCTGAGAACAATCGGCGCGCCAAGTACTATCGCTTGACGGCAAAGGGGCGGCGCGAGCTTCGGGCGGCCACGGCGGCTTGGGACCGCTATGTCGAGGCCGTGGCCAAGGTGCTTCGCCCCGTCGAGCGATCGGCGGGCTGATGCGCAGGATCTTCCGCCTTGCCGGTCGTGAACCGGGTGTCGACGACGAGGTCCGGGATGAGCTCGAAAGCCACCTGGCCCATAAAGTGGATGCGCTGATCCAGTCCGGAATGTCCCGCGAGGATGCCGAGTCGGAGGCGCGCCGGCAGCTGGGGTCGATGGCCGAGACACACCGTCGCACCAGGGCTGAGGCGGTGGCTCATCGTCGTCGGAGTCGCTTGAGCGAACGGTGGGCGGCCTGGATGCTCGACCTCAGGCTGGTTCTCCGCGGGCTCCGGCGTGCGCCGGGATATACCATGGCTGCCTCGATGATCCTCGCATTGGGGATCGGCGCTACCCTGGCGGTGGTCGCCATCGCCGACCGTCTGCTGCTGACGCCGCTGCCGTTTGCCGACCCCGATCGTGTCATGGTGATGTTCGAATCGCATCGCGCGGGCGGAATCCGCTTGCCCTCGTATCCCACCGTGCAGGACTGGGAGGCGCAGGCCGAGGGGTTTGACCGGATCGCCTACGTTCCGGGAACCCAGATGATCTGGCGGCGGAGCGAGGCGGCGGAGGCGATTCTGGTGGCCTTTCCCACCTCGGCGTTCTTCGAGGCGTTAGGCACGCCGCCCATGCTGGGTCGGGTTCTGACCCGCGAGGACGACCTCGCTGCCGCGCGGGTCGCCGTGCTGGGATACGACTTCTGGCGGCGCTACTTCGGCAGTGATCGGAGCGCGATAGGGGCTACCTTGTCGCTGGTCGACGGCCCTGTCACGATCGTCGGGGTGATGCCGCCCGGCTTCCAGTTGCCGTCGTGGGCGCAGATCTATCTGCCGTTTCGGGCGCTCCCTGCTGCGGACCAGGCAGCGGTAGCATACCGGGGTAACCATGCCGACGGGCTGGTGGTCGGCCGGATTGCCGCAGGGGCCACACGGGCCGGCGCCGAGGCTGCGCTGGGTGTGGTGGCCAGCCGGCTGGCGGAGGCGCATCCCGTCGAGCAGCAGGGCTGGACCCGGGTGGCGCTGATCCCGGTTCGCGACTTCCTCTATGATCCCCTGGCATATGGCAACCGTGGTGTGCCCAGCCCGGTGCGGACCGTCCTGTTGTTTGGGAGCGGGGTTGCGCTGGTGCTCCTCATTGCCTGTGCCAACGTCGCCGGGCTGGCGATGGTCCGGGCCCAGGCGGTCGAGCGCGAGCTCGCGGTGCGCGCCGCGCTTGGCGCGAGTCGCGGATCCCTGATTCGGTTGCGTCTGCTCGAGAGCAGCGTCGTAGCACTGCTCGGCTCCGCGCTGGGGCTACTGCTGGCAGGCACGATGCTCCGCGCACTGCAGCGCGCTGTCCCGAACCTGCTGCCCCGTCTCGAAGAGGTGCGAGTCGAGCCGCGGCTCGGTCTCGCCGCCGTTGCTCTGGCCGGGGCCGCGGCGTTGCTCAGCGGCCTGCTCCCCGCACTCCGCGCCACCCGCGGTCCCGTTGCGGAGCTCGTCAGGTCCGGTCGTGGCTCGGGTGGGCGGACCCGTGCTCAGCAGGCCCTCGTGGTTGGCCAGGTTGGGCTCGCGGTCACTCTGCTCGTCGGCGCCGCGGTTCTCACCCGGAGCCTGATCCAGGTGGCGAACACCCCGATCGGCTTTAATCCCGACCGACTGCTTGCGCTCTCCCTCTATCCGGATCAAGCTCGGTACCCCGGCCCCGACGCGACGCTGGCCCTCTACCGCCGCGTCCTCGACGAGGTGCAGCGCACCCCCGGGGTGACGGCCGCAGCGCTGATCAACCACGCGCCGATCGGCCGGGCTGGCATCGTGACGCGACTGGTGGTCGATGGTGAGGCCGAGCAACCCGGGGTCTCGCCGCCGCAGGCCGCCTTTCGCCTCATCTCGCCCGAGTATTTCGCAACGATGGGTATTCCGATTCTCCGGGGGCGGGGCTACTCCGATGCCGACCTGGCGGGGCCGAACGACGGCCTGATCATCAACGACGCACTGGCCCGCCGCCACTTTGGCGGCACGGATCCGCTGGGGAGACGGATCACGGTTTTCCGGTCCGCCCGCTGGCTCCCCGATGCCGGCACTCCGATCACCGGTGTGGTGATCGGCGTGGTCGGGGATGTTCGCCACTTCGGGGCAGAATCGACTCCATCGGAGGAGGTCTATCTCCCATATACCTGGAACCCCTGGCTATTCACGAACGTCGTTGCCCGCGCGAGCGGCGCCCCGGATGCCCTGGTCGAGCCGCTCTGGCGCACCATCGCAGCCATCGATCCTGATCTGCCGCGAGCGAGCGGCGGTCAGCCGAACGTCACGACCTTTGCGCAGCGGCTGGCGATCGATCGGGGGCCACGTCGAGCCATGACAGTGGCGGCAATCAGTGTTGCCGCGACAGCCTTCATTCTCGCGATCGTCGGACTGTACGGGGTGGTGGCCTACCTGGTTGGCCTCAGGCGTCGTGAGATCGGGGTGCGAACTGCGCTCGGCGCGGATGCCAGCGCCGTGCTGGGCCTCGTCATGCGGGGAGGTCTCGCGCTCGCGCTGGCCGGCGCGGGAATCGGCCTGATCGGGGGCTGGTTCGCGGCTTCCCTGCTGCGGAACCTCGTGTACGGCGTTGGTGTTCGGGATCCCCTCGCGTTCGTGCTGGCCCCCCTGATCATGCTCGTGGTTGCCGCGCTGGCAACGTACGGGCCGGCCCGCCACGCCGCGCGCCTCGATCCGGTCGAAGTGCTCAAGGGCGAATAAGCACGGGGCAACGACATTGGAGGGTTGACCGAGGCTGCCCGACCGTGGACATTGCCGGCCTGCCGACAGCAGCCGGGATTCACCATCGGGACGAGCTCTATGCCGCATCATACCGAGTTGATTGCGACAATATCCATTGGTCTTGGCCTCGCATTCATCTTCGGCTTCGTTGCCTCGCGGTTCAAGCTTCCTCCGCTGGTCGGCTACCTCATCGCCGGCGTTGTCGTCGGTCCCTTCACGCCAGGATTCGTGGCAGATTCTGGTCTAGCCAATCAGCTCGCTGAGATTGGCGTGATGCTGCTGATGTTCGGTGTTGGCCTCCATTTCTCCATGCGGGACCTGATGGCGGTCCGCAAAATCGCCGTACCCGGGGCCGTGGCACAGATCGCGGTCGCGACCGCGCTTGGGGCGACCGTCGCCGTCTGGTGGGGCTGGACCTGGGGTCAGGGCATCGTGTTCGGTCTGTCGCTTTCGGTCGCCAGCACGGTCGTCCTCCTGCGTGCGCTCGAGGAACGCGGGCTGCTCGATTCGATCAACGGACGAATCGCAGTCGGCTGGTTGATCGTCGAAGACCTGGCGATGGTCCTGGCGCTGGTGCTGCTACCTGCGCTGGCGGTGCCGCTGGGCGGAACCGCATCGACCGATCCGAATGCGGCCACCAGTATCGGGACGGCGATAACGACGACACTGCTCAAGGTGTCGCTCTTCATTGGGTTGATGCTCTTTGTCGGCATCCGGTTGATCCCGTGGCTGCTTGCGCAGGTGGCGCGGACGGGCTTTCGCGAGCTGTTTACCCTGGCGGTCCTGGCCGCCGCGCTCGGCATTGCCTTCGGCGCCGGTGCGCTGTTCGGGGTCTCCTATGCCCTGGGCGCCTTCTTTGCCGGTGTCGTGATTTCCGAGTCCGACCTGAGTCACCAGGCCGCCGCTGAGGCGCTTCCGCTGCAGGATGCGTTCGCGGTGCTGTTCTTCGTGTCGGTTGGCATGCTCTTCGATCCATCGGTGCTGATTCGGAACCCACTGGCAGTGCTCAAAGTCGTACTGATCATCGTGGTCGGTAAATCGGTCGCCGCGTTTCTCATCGTCGTGCTGTTCCGCTACCCCATCAGGACGGCGCTCATCGTCTCGGCCAGTCTGGCGCAGATCGGTGAGTTCTCGTTCATCCTGGCCGGGCTCGGCATGTCGCTTGGTTTGCTGCCCGCTGAGGGCAACAGCCTGATCCTGGCAGGGGCGATTCTCTCGATTACGCTCAATCCCGTCGCGTTCCAGGCCGTACCGGCAATCGAGCGGTACATCATGAAGCGGCCGTTGCTCACGCGCCTCTTCGACCGGCCGCGCGGCGATGCGCTCGAGTCGCCCGACCCGGCGACCGAAAGCCGCCTCCACGGACACGCGGTCATCATCGGGTTCGGTCGGGTCGGGAGCACCATCGGGCAGGCGCTCGATCGCGAGGGGACGCCCTACGTCGTGGTCGAGCAGAATCGCGAAGTCGTCGAGGACCTCCGAGCGCGCGACGTGCCGGCCCTGTACGGTGACGCCTCCCGGCCGGGCCTGCTCGACCACGTGCACCTCGAAGACGCCAAGGTGCTGGTTGTCGCGGCACCCGGGGCGTACCAGGTTCGGCAGATCGTCGAGCTGGCGCGGCGGGTCAATCCGAGTATCGATATCGTGGCCCGGTCGCACAGCGAGGGCGAGCAGCAGTTCCTGGAGCGGCAGGGTGTGGGGCTCGCGGTCATGGGCGAACGGGAACTCGCGCTCAGCATGGCACGGCACGTCCTCACGAGCACGGGCTGTGTCCCTGAGCGTGCCGAATTGCTGGTTCGGGCCCTCCGCACTGCCGGAGATGTGGTCGCCTCGCCCTCCGGCCACACAGAGTAACCATCACGACCGCTCGGCTTCACAAGTAAGACCGCCCGGCGGGGTCGACCCGATGGCTCCCCGCCACCCGGAGTAACGATAACGGTCGCTCGCCCGTACTATTGGCGGGGTCTGGCGGTTCCGTTCGTGGGTTCGAACGCACCGTTCGTCATGTCTCAGGTAATTTGGCCACAATTCCGACGACAAATTTGTATCCCGCACGGAGCCTTTTCCGTAGGGTTCGAAGTCTCGGCATTCGGCCGGACGCCCTCTGGGGCGGATCAATTGTCGTAGCGAGGGTATTAATGACCAATCGTCGTGAGTTCCTTCAGAGCGCTGCTCTGGGGGCTGTCGGGCTCGGTGCGTTGCCGATGGTCGGGTCGGCGTCGCCCGCGGCGGGTTCTGCCCCTCGCCCGCTGCCGTCGGCCTCCCCGAGTGGAGCCCCGATGCGCATCCTGATTCTCGGCGGCACCGGGTTCATCGGCCCCTATCAGGTCCGTTATGCAGTCGAGCGGGGTCATCGAGTTACCATCTTCAACCGTGGCCGAACCAATCCCGATCTCTTTCCCGGGGTCGAGCAACTGATCGGCGACCGGGATGGCAAGCTCGACGCGCTCAAGGGCAAGTCGTGGGACGCGGTGATCGACAATTCCGGCTACGTCCCGCGCCACGTTCGCGACTCGGCGCAGTTGCTGAAGGGCAATGTCGGTCAGTACCTCTTCGTGTCCACGGCCGGGATCTACGACGCGTGGTACTCGGGCAAGTGGCCCGCCGGCGGAGTGGGCGAAGATGCCCCTCAGTCGCCCCTCACGGAGCCGGGCAGTGAGGACACTCGGAAGCACTACGGGCCGCTGAAAGCTCTCTGTGAGAAGGCGGTGCTCGAATCCTATCCGGGCAACGCGACTCTGGTCCGCCCCGGCCTGATCGTCGGGCCTGGCGATCCGACCGACCGCTTTACCTATTTCCCGGTGCGGATCGACCGCGGAGGCGAGGTGCCGGTGCCGGGCACGCCGAGCGATCCGGTGCTGTACATCGACGCGCGCGATCTCTCGGAGTGGTGTGTTCGGCTGGTCGAGAACAAGGTGACGGGACCCTACAACGCGCTCGGTCCGCTCGAGACGTTTACCATGGCCGAGATGATCTATGGCTGCCGCGCCGTCACGAGTTCGGCGGTCAAGCTTACGTGGGTCGATGGCGCCATCGTCAATCAGCAGGGCATCAACCCGCTCGGGCTCTTTCCCTGGTTCTGGACCGAGGGTCCTTTTGCACAGGCGTCACACTTCAAGCGGGATCGCGCTTTTGCGGCGGGGCTCACCTTCCGGCCCTTTGCCGACACCGCGCGGGACACGCTCCACTGGTTCAAAACGCTGCCGGCTGCTCGGCAAGCGAAGCTCTTGGCCGGCCTGACCGCCGAGCAGGAGCAGAAGCTTCTGGCAGCCGCGCATGCACGATCGACGAAGAAGTAAGCAGCGTACTCTCTACGAGGCGGGGGCATGACAGGATTATTGCAGCGGTTTTTCAATGTCCGCCGGGAGGAAGTCGCGCCGATTCTGGCGGCGGCCTTCTATTTCTTCTGTGTTCTGACAGCGCTGATGCTGCTGCGGCCGGCGCGGGACGCGCTGGGCATGCAGCGCGGCATGGATGCCATCCGCTGGCTCTTCATCGGGACCGCGGTGGTCACCTTCTTCGTGACGCCGGCATTCGGCTTCCTGGTCAGTCGGTTCCGCCGCCTCGTCTTCGTTGGCATCACTTACGGATTCTTCGCGCTCAGTCTGGTCGGGTTTTATCTCCTCCTCACTCTGACACCGCAGGCGGTCGGCGAGCGTTCGGGCCAGGTATTCTACGTCTGGTTCAGCGTCTTCAATCTGTTCGCGACGATGGTGTTCTGGGCGCTGATGGCCGACCGCTTCTCGCTCGAGCAGAGCAAGCGGATCTTCGGTGTCATTGCGGTCGGCGGCACGCTCGGGGCCATCTTCGGCCCCTGGCTCGCGAGCCTGCTGGCCAAGCCCCTCGGCACGCCGGCTCTGCTGCTCGTCTCGGCCGGTTTCCTGATTCTTGCCATCGGGGCGGCGGGCGTGGTGGCCCGCCTCAAGTCGGAGGCCGCACCTGGCGAGCGCGTCGCGCCCCCGGTAGATGAGCAGACGGTCATCGGCGGAAAGGCGTGGGAGGGTGTCCGTGCCGTCTTCCGCTCGAAGTATCTGCTCGGCATCTCCGGGTTCGTCCTGATGATGACGATTCTGAGCACCTTCATTTACGTCACCCGCCTGCAGATGGTGGCGGCAATGGGAACGGACCTGGATACCCGTACAGGGCTGTTCGCCCAGCTCGACCTCCTGACCCAGGTGACGACGCTGGTGCTCCAGGCAGTCGTTGCCGGTCATCTCATGAAGCGTCTCGGCGTAGCCACGGCGCTCGCGCTCCTGCCGTTCGTCGTTGCGATGGGCTTCATCGGGTTGGCAATCATCGGCTCGCTTGCGGCCATCGCGATCTTCGACGCCATCTTCAAGGCGCTGCAGCGGGCGGTGGCCCGTCCTGGTCGTGAGACACTGTTTACGGTCGTGAGCCGGGAGGAGAAGTACAAGTCGAAGGCCTTTACCGACACCTTCGTCTATCGCGGTGGTGACGTGATTGGCGCCTGGACCGAGAGTTTCCTGGGCAAGCTGGGCATGGGCCTGGCCGGCCTCGCGTCGGTGGCGGTGCCGCTGGCGCTGGTCTGGGGCAGCCTGGCGCTCTGGCTCGGGCGGCGGCAGGGTCAGCTCGCTGCGGAACGGTCCGCCCAGACCGGCGCGTAAAGCACGTCTTTCCGGCCCTGAGGGGTTCGGGTACAATTTGGGATGGCACCTGCATCCGATCCTGTCTCGAACCCCGCCTTCGGTCCGATTCCACCTGGCACCGACATCGGGCACGTCCATCTCAAAGTTGCTGATCTCGAACGAGCACTCGGATTCTACATCGGGGTGCTCGGCTTCGAGCTGACGCAGCGCTATGGCAGCCAGGCCGCATTCGTCTCGGCGGGCGGGTACCACCACCATATCGGCCTCAATACCTGGGAAAGCCGGGGCGGCCCTCCGCCGGCAGCAGGGACGACCGGACTCTTTCATGTGGCAATCCGCTACCCGACCCGTGCCGCGCTGGCCGATGCGCTGCGGCGTCTCATCGCGGCGCGGATCGAGCTCGACGGCGCCAGCGATCACGGTGTCAGCGAGGCTCTCTACCTGCGCGATCCGGATCAGAACGGTATCGAACTCTACTGGGACCGGGCGCAGGAGGCCTGGCCGCGCGGTCCGGACGGTGCGTTAGGCATGTACTCCCGCCCGCTCGATCTCGAGGGTCTTCTGGCGGAGCCGGCTCCCGTCCTCGGCGGGTCGGCCGAGGCGCAAGGATCCAGCTAGCACGCGGCACCGCGAACTCCGCAGGTCGCCCGGCGGGTTGGGGGGCGGCTGTTGCGCTTCGCGGCCTGGTCTCCCAGCTTCGGGGTGTCCTCCGCCACGAGTCATCAATGGTCGTCCTCGGCATCATTGTGGCCCTCTTGCTCGGGATTGGCCTGTCCGTGCAGACCGGGGTCAATACCTCCCTGCGGACGGCGCTTGGCAGTCCGCTGCATGCGACGGTCGTCAACTTTGTCATCGGTACGGCCGTCGTCTTTGCCGTGGCGGGGGCGTCGTTACTGTCGGGGGCCCGCGCCCCGACGCTGGCCGCGCTGGGCCGAACCCCTTCATGGATGTTCATGGGCGGGGTGATCGGTGCCGTCTATGTGCTCGGGATGATCGTGCTGGCGCCCAGACTTGGTGCAGCCACGTTGATGGCACTGGTCGTCACGGGGCAGCTCCTGGCGGCCCTGGCACTCGATCACTTCGGGTGGCTCGGGTTTCCGGTGGCACAGGTCTCGCCGATGCGGATTGCCGGGGCGCTGCTCCTGGTGGTTGGCGTGGTGCTGATCCGGCGCGGCTAGCGAGGTATGCTCGTCGGCCGGCCGGATTCGGGTCAGTCTTTGTAGGGATCGACCTCGTCGGCGCCGGCCATCACGACGATCAGGGGTCGGAGTTCGTGCCGGATGTCGATCGTCTCTCCTTGCGCAGCGAGCACTTCAGGCAGGCGCCGATAGGCGTGCGGGCTCTCGTCCAGGCCGCCTCCTCGCAGGACCACCCCTTTCTCGCGCACCCAGCCGTGCAGCATCGACGGCGTGACCAGTCCGGGGCGAAGGACTTTCCCCTTTCGGTCGCGCTTGCCTGCTGCCTGAGACCGTGACATGACCCGCCCTGCGCCGTGGACGGTCGAAAAGAGGGCGGCGGCCTGCAACGCCTGGACCCGTTCATCGTCGGTGGCTCGCCCGCGAACGATCACGGCATTGTCGCCCATCGAGCCGCCGACGAAGCCGGCCTGACCCGGGAACGCCGGGGTTGCGCCCTTTCGGATCACCACCAGCGCCCGCCCGCCATGTTCCTCGCGCCAGGCAAAGTTGTGGTGGTTGTGGACCAGCTCCAGCTCCTGCCCACCGAGCAGGGACACGACCTTGCGTGCCACCCACTCGCGGCCGGCATAGGCGTACCGGCCTGCCAACGTCATCAGGGCCCAGTAGTCGTGGCCGATCGGGCTCGACAGGTCGAGCAGGACTTCGCGTTCGGGGACCCGCGCACCCCATGCCTCGTTCTGTCCCAATGCCAGGAACCCGGACGCTACGGTATGGCCGAAGCCTCGGCTGCCGAAGTGGACCCCAACCCAGATGGCATCGCTTTCGTCGACGAAGACGTCGACGTAGTGGTTGCCGCTGCCCACGGTGCCGAGCTGGCGCCTGGCCTTCTCGCGCAGGGCGTCACGATGCTGGGCGGGGACGGCCTCCCATCCTTCGTCCTCGAAGAGCGGATGGTCCACCGGCGCATCGTCCGCCCGATTCTTGCGGCCGACCCCGAAACTCACCGTCTCCGCGATGGCGTCCGCCAGCGCAGCAAGCACTGCCGGCTGGCGGGCCGAGTCCGGATCGAGATCTTCCAGGCGGCGGTCGGTACGGATTGCTGCGTTGCCGCAGGCGATGTCGAACCCCACGCCGACCACCGACACCTGGTTCTGGTACGCTGCGACACCGCCGATCGGCATCACATAGCCGACGTGTCCGTCAGCCATCAGGGCAACCCGCTCCGCGCGGGAGGCGACATCCGCGATCTGGGCCAGCGTCCTTTCGTCGTGGGCACCAAAAATCTGCATCGTCAGACCTCGGTCAGTGCGGCCGTGGCGGGGGAGGTGGGCTCCCCCGCGGTCCGGTGTCCACCATCGCCGGATTCCCGCACCGGCGCCGGTGCGGCGTTCCCAGCCGTCGGGGCCGGGCTCAGGATCAGCCGGCGGGACGGGAGATAGATGGTTGGCTTCAACATGATGCAGCTCACTTCCTGTGCTGTTCGGGCGTCGGTGCGCAGCCGACGTTCGGCACTGCCATCCGATCAGAGATCGAGCCGGTCGTCGCCGTCTTCGCCCCGCGCCCGTTGTTCCTCTCGCAAGCGCTTCCAGCGGGCGTGGCTGTCGGCGCGTTGTGCTTCCGTACTCTGGCTGATCGACCAGATGGCCCGGGCTCGGACTCGGATCCGGGCGCCCGAAAGATCGACGAAGGTGATCCAGTCAGCCGGCGGGGTGGCATCGAGCTGCGTTTCGATGTGCCGCGCCATGGCCGTGCTCACCAACCAGCTCGGTCCCCGGGTCTCGACCTCGAAGTGGTCGAGATCGGACGAGTCGGATACCTCATGGTCGATCTTCTCGTTGGACTCGCTCATCGAGTCTCCTCCTCCGCAATAACGAAACGCCCCACCTCGATCGGGATGCGAGGTGGGGCATCGAACACAGCGTAGCGATGGCAATGCTAACTGTGACGAGGCCTCCACCGGGATTCCAAACGCGCCAAGCTGCCCGGTATCCGGGTCCGGCGAGCGTCTGGGTTGAAGCTGTCTCTCGACATGGTGATCTGCGTCACAAGTCAAACCTCGTTGTCCGTGCGCCCGACCATCGGGGCTGGTTTCACGGGGAGGCACACGATACGATCCGACGCCCCGTTTGTCAACGGGTGCCACTGAGGCATCTGGCCGCCTTCTTGCCTGCGAAGTAGGCGTACGCTGGCAGTGCGCGCCGGGTAGCGCGGGTCTTATCTTCCAGCCGGGGAAAACGGCGGGTCATCGAAACAGTCAGAGGGGGAGAGTCCATGGGGGCGAGCAACAACCGATCCGTGCGGGCCAGTCTCGCAATCGTGATCGGACTGGTCATGGCGGCGCCGGCCGCCGCGCAGAACAAGGGTGTCGAACTCAACGGCTTTGCCGGGCTCTATGCGCCGCTGGACGTGAACGGTCGCGAAGGGTCTCGGGAGGCGGTACGGCGCGGCTCGCTCGCCTTTGGTGGGCGCCTGGGCTACTGGTCCGGCGGCCTCCTCGGTTTTGAGGCGGTTGGGGCGTTCTCGCAGGCCCGGATGCGGGTGACCCTCAACAATGGGGGGCAGTTTGCCCGGGGCACCTATTTCGGGGCAGGTGGCGGCAAGTTGATGCTCAACCTGACGCCGAAGAGTTCGCTGCTCGGTCTGGCCATCGGGGGCGGGCCGGCTCTCGTGATGTTCGGGAAGTCGGTCACCGCGGCCAATGAGAAAGACTCCTACGTGGGCGGCGTGGCCGGAGCCACCCTTCGTCTCAACGTCGGGCAGAATGTCGCCCTCCGTGGCGACGCGGAAGACTTTCTGTACAGCGCGGATTTCGGGCTCGGCAAGAAGTTGCGTCATGACATTCTGTTGAGCGGCGGCATTTCGATTCAGTTTTAGTCGTCCTATGGGCGGGTTCCTTGCGAGCCCGCCCTTCGTTTTGCCAGGGGTTGTATAGGGTAGGGGGGTATGCTATCGTTCGATCATGTCTGACACTGTCACTCTTTCCGTTCAAGGCATGACCTGCGCGGCCTGTCAGGGGCGGGTTCAGCGGTCGCTCGACCGGACTCCTGGGGTCGAATCGGCCTCGGTCAACCTGATGACCCACGCCGCGACCGTGCAGTTCGACCCGGCCGCCGTCTCCCCGAACCGGTTGATCGAGGTCATCGAGGCTTCCGGCTATGGCGCGACGCTGCCGGCGGTCGACGAGACGGCAGAGGCGGCCGAACGGGCGCTCGACCATGCCCAGGACCGCGAGTACCGGTCCTACCGCACCAAGGCACTGATCAGTCTCGCGCTTGGCGCAATTGCGATGCTGGTATCGATGCCGTTGATGGCGACGGGCGGGCACCACGGCGCCGTCGACCCGATCATGGCGTGGGCCGACCGGGTCATCGGGGGGCCGCTGGCGGCGTGGTTTCCGGCGCTTTATGCCGCCCCGGCCGACCTGCTTCGCTGGAGCCTGCTGGGCATGACCGTGCCGGTAGTGGCCTGGGCAGGACGTCACTTCTACACCCGAGCCTGGACGGCACTGCGCCACCGGACCGCCAACATGAACACCCTGGTGGCGCTGGGCACCGGGGCGGCGTTTCTGCTCAGTCTGGTTGCGACGGTGGCCCCCGACGTCTACCTGACGCGCGGCCTGATGGCCGACGTCTACTACGAAGCCGTGATCCTGATTCTCGGCTTTCTGCTGGCCGGGCAGGCGCTCGAAGCGCGCGCCAAGCGGCAAACCGGTCGCGCCATTCGCAGCCTGATCGATCTCAGTCCCAAGCAGGCCCGGGTAATTCGCAATGGGCTCGAAATCGAAGTTCCTCTCGATCAGGTCGTCGTCGGCGATCGGGTCGTCATTCGTCCCGGCGAGCGGGTGCCGGTCGATGGTGTGATTCGATCGGGCACGACTGCGGTCGACGAGTCGATGGTCACGGGTGAACCGTTGCCGGTGTCGCGCGGTCCGGGCGAGTCGATGATCGGGGGAACCATCAACCGGACGGGCAGTGTCACCCTCGAAACGACGGCGATCGGATCGGCCACGGTGCTGGCGCGAATCGTCAAGCTGATGCGGGATGCGCAGGCAACGCGGGCCCCGATTCAGCGTTTGGCCGACCGGATCAGTGCCGTCTTCGTACCTGTTGTCGTGGCAATTGCCGTCGTCACCTTCGTCGCCTGGTTCGTACTGGTCGACGACGCGGCATTTGTGCGGGCCATGACTGCAGCCATCTCGGTGCTGATCATTGCCTGCCCCTGCGCCATGGGACTGGCGGTTCCGACAGCCGTGATGGTTGCTACCGGCAAGGGTGCTGAGCTTGGGGTGCTCATCAAAGGGGGCGAGGCGCTCGAACGGGCGCAGGCGCTCGACACGGTGATTCTCGACAAGACCGGGACGATTACGCAGGGCCGTCCCGATGTCGCGGCGGTGGTGGCGGCCGAGGCCGGGAGCGAGGATGAGGTCCTGACCATGGCGGCTGCGCTCGAGAAGGGATCCGAGCATCCGCTGGGCGAGGCGATCGTTCGCCACGCCGAGGCTGGCGGTCGGGTGCTCGCAGGTGCGGAGCAGTTCGAGGCGATTGCCGGGAAGGGCGCGGTGGGGCTGGTCGATGGTCGCGCCGTGGCGGTGGGGAATGCGAAGCTGATGGACGACTACGGCTTGCGGGTCGCCCCGCTCGGTGAGGATGCGGCCCTCCTGGCCGGGCAGGGCGCCACGGTGAGCTATGTCGCCGTCGACGGGCAGTTGGTGGGGCTGATTGCCGTCGCCGATCGACCGCGCGAGAGCTCACGCGCTGCGGTTGAGCGGCTTCGGGGCATGGGCCTCGAGGTCGTGATGCTGACGGGCGATGCGGAGCGAACGGCGCGTGCGGTAGCCGCTCAGGTTGGGATCGACGACGTGATGGCCGATCGTTTGCCGGATCAGAAGATCGAGGAGGTCTCGCGGCGTCAGCGGGCGGGTCGGGTGGTGGCCATGGTGGGCGACGGCATCAACGATGCGCCCGCGCTGGTCCAGGCCGATGTCGGGCTCGTGATGGGGTCGGGAACCGACATTGCCATCGAGGCCGGCGACATGACTCTGATGCGCGCCGACCTCGACGCCGTTGCGGATGCGGTGGCGTTGTCGCGGCGGACGGTGCGGACGATGCGTGAGAACCTGTTCTGGGCGTTCATCTACAATGTGGTCGGTATTCCGATTGCGGCCGGAGTCCTCTACCCGGTATTCGGGCTGCAGCTCAGTCCGATCATTGCGAGTGCCGCGATGGCATTGTCGTCGGTGAGCGTGGTGTCCAATTCCCTCCGGCTGCGGGGCTGGTGGCCGCGCAGCCGGAGGGTACCTGAAGGAGCGGTGGCATGACGGAACCAATCGAGGCAGCCGAATGCGGCTGTGCGGCGCAGCCCGGCGACGGGCGCAAGGCCATCGCGGTCGACCCCGAACGCAAGATGCGCAACCTCAAGCGGCTGCGGCGGATCGAAGGGCAGGTCCGCGGTTTGGCCCGGATGGTCGAGGAGGAGCGATACTGCGCCGACATCATGACGCAGATTGCGTCGGTGCATGAGGCGCTCCGGTCGGTGGGTCGCGAGCTGATGCGGAACCATCTCCGGCACTGCGCCACGCATGCGATCCGCGCCGACGGCGCCAAAGCCGATGCGATGTACGACGAGCTGATCGATCTGATCTACAGTCATTCTCGCTGACGCCGCAGTTGTGCGGTCCTCGAGCGGTCCGTAGCTTGAATGCATGCGCCGAACCACATTCTGTCTCGTCCTGGCGGGGCTGGCGGCGTGCGGGTCGCCTCCCGAAGCGGCTCCACCGGTAGCGGAGGCGCTCGCCTTCCGGGTCCCCACCGATGCCGAGATTCCCGAGGGACCGGTTGGCGTCTCGATTCGGCGGGGCCGGGCCATCCTGGCCTCGACGCGCGACAGCCTCCCCGACTACGTCGGGAACCGCCTCAACTGCACCAGCTGCCACCTCGAGAACGGGACGCTTCCCCATGCAGCGCCCTGGGTCGGGATCTACAGCAGGTTCCCCCAGTACCGGTCTCGGAACGCCAAGGTCAATCTGATCGAGGACCGGATCAACGACTGCTTCGAGCGAAGCCTGGTGGGGAAGGGTCTACCTCGGGATGGTCGGGATATGACCGATATCATCGCATATATGGCATTCCTCTCACGCGACGTTGCTCCGCCGGGGGAGGTTCCGGGGCAGGGGTTCCGTCAATTGGAGCCACTGGTACCCGATACCGTACGCGGCCGCCTGTTGTATGTCCAGCAGTGCGCCCGCTGTCACGGGGCCAATGGGGAGGGCATGGTCAACCCGCATCCAGACAGCTTCCCGGCGTACTATCCGCCGCTCTGGGGTGCCGAGTCCTATTCGATCGGCGCGGGTATGGCGCGGCTTCGCACGGCAGCCGCCTTCCTTCGGGCTAATATGCCTTTTGACGCCAAGGGGTCGCTGAGCGACCAGGAGGCGTTCGACATTGCGGGGTACATGGTGTCCCGATCTCGGCCCGACTTTGCGCGTAAGGCCGAGGACTGGCCCAAGGGAGATCCTCCCCCGGATGTAGCATATCCGACCAAGGCCGGCAGAGCGCCGGCCGGTCGTTAGCACGCGCCGCGGCGCGAAGGAGGAACCGATGCTGTTCGAACGGATCAAGCGACGAGGGTTTCTGGCCGGACTGGGTACTCTCGCTGCGGGGGCGGTAGCGGCCGACCCGGTCGGCGCGCAGCAGCCGAAGGTGCATGAGGCGGATCGCTGGGTTCTCGGTGTCAAAGGCAGCCATCGGCAGCTCTTCGACTTCAATGCCCATGGCGGGGGCTTGCCGCTGATCCACATGCACAACTTCATCGAGACCCTCAAATCGGTCTACCAGGTGCCGGGCTCCGACATCAGCGTGGTCGGGACGTTCTATGGGGGGACGGTCCCGCTGGCTTGGAACGATGCCATGTGGGCCAAGTACAACGCCGGGGCCGCGCTTGGGATCGAGGATCCGGCTACCAAGCAACCGCTGGTCCGGAACTGGTTCAACCGACCCGCCGAGGGTGATCCGGTCTTCATGAACGGCTACTTCAGGGACGCCAACATTGCGAGCCTGCACAGCCGCGGGGCGACCTTCCTCTTGTGCAACAACGCGCTGCGGGTCTGGGTAAGCCGCTTGGCGGGCAGCGGCGGGAACGCCGCTGCCATCGACGCGGAGTTGCGTGCGAACCTGCTCCCCGGGGTGGTCGTCGTGCCGGCGATGGTGGTGGCGTTCGAGGTGGCTCATCGCCACGGTTTGACGTACTCGCGGACCTAGCGGTCGGGCGGGAGCTATTCCCGCCCCTTCCATCGTTCGATGGCACGACGCTGCTTCTTGGTTGGCCGCCCGGCTCCGTCGTAGAAAATGGGGTTCTGCAGGCGGAGCCGGTCGGCAACGGTCTGGCGCGCGGCCAGGCTTTCCGGCGTTTCGAGATACAGGGTGGCCGCCACGCTGGCAGATCCGCGGCGTTCGGCCAGCCCTTTGACCTCGAGGTCGTGGCGATAGGGGCCGTTGCGGAGACTGATCCGATCGCCGACGCGGACCAGCTTGCTGCGCTTTGCCGGAGACTCGTTGAGCTCGACCTTGCCACCATCCACGGCTGCGGCTGCGAGCGTCCTGGTCTTGTAGAATCGTGCGGCCCAGAGCCAGAGGTCGAGCCGGACCCCGCCTGGCGCAGGGGGTTCGGGTTCTAGTGCGCTCGTTGTCGGCCGTTTTGTCACCTTGCTGCCTCGTGCCCGCCCTGGCGTTCCTATTAACTTAGCAGGTTGCCACCGAATCCGAATGCGGATATGACCCAACGGGGACCTTCGGAGCCAGTCTTCCAGACACGCGCGTCTGACCGGTCCGACGAGGTTCTGGTCGACGCTCGCGTGAGCCTGCCCGGCTTTCCGGTTCTGGTGCGCTGGCTGCTGGTTGGGCGGACCGTGCTGGCGGTGCTGACGCTGGTTCAGGCGGCACTCGCCTTTTCGCGAGCGCCCGAGTCGGTCGACGGGGATGCCGCGCGATACGTTGCGTTCCTTGCCGTCATTACGGTGCTGCTGGCGTTGGCGGTAACCGGCTATGCCGCGTATGTGGTTTTCGTTAGGCGAGGCCGGCCCGGGCTCGGGTTCCTGCAGACGCAGGCCGCGATGGATCTGCTCCTGGTTACGGCGCTGGTTCACTTTGCCGGTGCGGAGCAGAGCGGCTGGGCAGCCCTTTATGTGCTGGTGATCGCGATGTACGGCCTGATGATGCCGCTCAGGTCCGGGATCGTGATGGCGGTGTTCGGGTCGGTCCTGTTCCTGGCCAACGCGAGCTGGGCCTATCCGGAGCGCGCCACCGCCCCCGGGCTCTGGGGCCAGGTCCTGGTTTTCACCCTCGTCTTCGTCTTCGTCACGTTCCTCGGCCAGCGGCTCCGCCGAGTGGCCGAAGAGCAGACCCAGCTCGAGAGTGAGCTGGAGCAGGTTCGGTTTCAGGCCGACGAGATTCTCCGGAACATCCGGTCCGGGGTGCTGACCGTGAACGGGCGGGGCGAACTGGCCTTCATTAACCCGACGGCGGAGGCGATTCTCGATCTCTCAGAAGATTGGCTGGGCCGGCCGATACTGGAGACGTTGGAAGAGCGTGCCCCCGAGCTTCACCAGGCGGTGACGGCAGGGATCGAGACCGGGCGGCGGGTGCCGCGTGCGGAGGGCCAGGTTCGGCGGCCGAGTGGCCGGGCGTTTCCGATCGGGCTGAGCACCACCACGTTCCGGCGTGAGTCCGAGACAGTTCCGTCGGTGACGGCGATTTTTACGGACATCTCGGATGCGCAGCACCTCCGTGAGCTCCACCTGCGGGCCGAGCGGTTGGAGGCGGTGGCCGCGTTGTCGGCATCGCTGGCGCACGAGATTCGGAATCCGCTGGCATCGATCCGGAGCGCTGTCGAGCAGCTGGTTCGGTCCGGGAGCGCCGACCCGGACGAGCGGATCCTCGGTGATCTGGTGTTGCGGGAGAGCGATCGCCTGAGTCGGTTGCTGGGCGAGTTTCTGGACTTTTCCCGGGTGCGGGCCAGCCATTTTCGAATGGTCAACTTACTTGCGGTTACGACGGATGCGGCGCGGTTGGTTCGGGAGCATCCCGACTTCGGTTCCGGCGTCGAGCTGATCGTCACTGGCGGACCGGTGCTGGTGCAAGCGGACGAAGACCTGGTGCATCGGATCGTCTGGAACCTGATGCTAAATGCCGTCCAGGCATTGCACGGGCCCGGTCGGGTCGAGGTGACGATCGATGTACCGCCCTCGGGGGAATTGCCCAGCGGGTCGGAGTTCGAGCAGGCGGTACGACTTCGGGTGTCGGACAACGGGCCCGGGATCGATCCGGAAATTCGGGATCGCCTGTTCGAGCCCTTTGCCTCGGGGCGTCCGGGCGGCAGCGGACTCGGCCTAGCAATCGTTCAGCGCGCCGTCGAATCGCATCGTGGTCTCGTGCTGGTCGACTCGGAGTCTGGACAGGGCACCACATTTACCATTTTGCTGCACGCGAAGATGACGATGGAGGACGCGGCATGAGTCAGCAACCCTCGATCCTGATTGTGGACGACGAATCCGGAATCCTGGACACTCTTCGGATTCTGCTTCGCAAAGAGGGATTCGAGATTACCACGGCGCAGGGCGGTAAGGCTGGCCTGGAGCAGATCCGGGCCGGCAATCATGACATCGTCCTGACGGACGTCCGGATGCCTCAGGTCAGCGGGCTCGACATCCTGCAGGCCGCCAAGGATCAGGATGCCATGACACCGGTCATCCTGATGACCGCGCAGGCATCGCTGCAGACGGCAGTCGCGGCAGTCAATGCCGGGGCGTTCTACTATATCCAGAAGCCGTTTTCCAACGACGAGCTGTTGGCCATCTTGCGACGCGCGTGTGAGTTCCGCCAGGTGCGTGTCGAGAACCGCCTGCTCCGTCAGGACATCCGGCGTCGCGGCAACGACCGCCCGTCGGTGTCGCGCCCGATCGGCAAGTCGCGCCGGTTTCTCGACGTGCTGCGTTTGGCCGAGGTGGTGGCGCCAACGGATTCGACGGTGCTGATCCAGGGTGAGAGCGGCACGGGTAAAGAGGTGCTGGCCCGCTACATCCACAACCTGTCGACTCGTGCCGATGGGCCATTCCTCTCGATCAACTGCGGCGCCTTGCCGGAGAACCTGCTCGAGAGCGAACTGTTCGGCCATGTGAAGGGCTCATTTACCGGCGCGGTGCGTGACAAGCAGGGCCTCTTTGCCGCGGCGAGGGGTGGAACGTTCTTCATGGACGAAGTCGGCGAAATGCCGCCCTCACTCCAGATCAAGTTGCTGCGCGTGCTGCAGGAGCGGGAGGTCATTCCTGTCGGCGCCACCGAGGCAATCCCGGTCGACGTCCGGATTGTGGCCGCCACCAATCGGGATCTCGAGGAAGAGGTCCGGCGCGGTCACTTTCGATCGGACCTGTTCTATCGCCTCAACGTGATTGCGCTCGACTTGCCCGCCTTGCGGGAGCGGCGTGACGATCTGATCCTGCTGATCGACGCCTTCCTCCAGGATTTGAGCGTCGAGCGGAGCGACAACCCGAGAGCCTTGTCCTCTGAAGCGCTGGATGCCGTGATGGTCTACGACTGGCCTGGCAACGTTCGGGAGTTGCAGAACGCACTCGAACATGCCGTGGTGTTGTCCAAGGGAGATGTGATCGATCCGACGGCTCTGCCCGAGCGGATCACCCGCCGGCGCCGTGAGCCGCTGATTGCGGAGCGTTCCTCGCCCAATCCGTCGCTCGAGATCGTGGAGCGCGCCTATATCATGTGGGTGCTGCAGTCCGAGGGCGGCAACAAGACTCGCGCTGCTGAGGTATTGGGGATCGACCCGTCGACGCTCTATCGCAAGCTATCGCGCTATGAGGAGCAGAGCGCCAGTGCCTGAGCGGCTTGCACCCGGCGACCAGGCCGGTGCGGAGACGCTCGAGATCATGGCGGCGGCTCCGAACTACAACACCTGGATGTACGACGCGATTGCGCCGTACCTGGGTCGGAGCGTGCTCGAGGTTGGTTCGGGGATCGGGAACATGTCGGAGCAGATGCTCAAGCGCGGCGTCGATCGCCTGGTGCTGACCGACATGGACCCGTGGTATCGCGAGCAGTTGGCGTCCAGGTTTGCGGACCGACCGGAGGTGCGGGTCGACTCGCTGATGCTGCCTGATCCCGACGCGGCAGCACGCTTTCGCGATGATCGACTCGACACGATCGTGGCGCTCAACGTCGTCGAGCACATCGAAGACGACATCGGCGCACTCCAGACTATGCGCGGCATGCTGGTGCCCGGGGGTCGGATCGTCATCCTGGTGCCTGCGCTCCAAGCCATATACGGCGAGATGGATCGCGAGCTGGGGCACTTCCGCCGCTACGGCAAGCGAGGTTTGGCCGAGGTCTTTCGACGGGCCGGTTTTCGCGTGGACCACATGGCGTGGTGGAATCGGGTCGGGGTGGCGGGCTGGTGGTTCAACGGTCGGATCCGCAAGGTGAGTCGGATTCCGCTCGGTCAGCTGGAGCGCTTCGACCGGCTGGTACCGTTGCTCCGGCTGGAGCGGTACCTGCCGCTTCCGTTCGGTCAGTCATTGATTGCAATCGGGAGTCCGGCATGAACGAACTGCCGAAGCTCAGCGTGATCGTTCCGGTCTACAACGAGAAGGCCACGCTGCGTATCATCATCGATCGACTCCACGCCATTCCCCTGCCGATGGAGATCATTGCCGTCAACGATCGCTCCACCGACGGCAGCAGCGAAATCCTCGATGAGCTCAAAGCGCAGGGGTTGGTCGACGTGCTGGTGCACCAGCCGGTCAACCGTGGCAAGGGCTACGCGATTCGCACCGGCATCAAGCATGCGACGGGCGACGTCATTGTGATCCAGGATGCCGACCTCGAGTACGACCCGGCCGAGTTTGGTCGACTGTTGAGCCCGATCCTGGAGGGAAAGGCGGATGCGGTGTTCGGGTCCCGCTTCCTGGGCGGCGAGCGGCGCGTCTTGTACTTCTGGCACTCGATCGGCAACCAGTTGCTCACGTTGGTCTCCAACATGTTCACGAATCTCAATCTTACGGACATGGAGACCTGCTATAAGATGGTGCGGGCGCCGATCATGAAGTCGTTGATCCTGACGACCGATCGCTTCGGGTTCGAGCCGGAGCTCACGGCGCGGTTGGCACAGGCCAAGGCGCGGATCTGGGAGATTCAGATCTCGTACTCCGGCCGCACCTATGAAGAAGGCAAGAAGATCGGCTGGAAAGACGGGGTTGCCGCCTTCTTTCATATCGTTCGCTTCAATCTCTTTCCTCCCAGAAAACGGCCGGCGGACACGCCGTGATGTCTGCCGCCTCGATCCGGCGCGTCGTCGTCGTGCTGATCGGGGTGGCCAGCCTGCTCCCGATTGCCGACCTCGTGTCGGGCGGTCCGGCCAATGCCGGGTACGCCGACACTGCGGGCGGTTGGCTGTCCGGAGGGGCCATCGTTGTTGGCGGTGGGATCGTTCTCGCAATGCTGTCGGAGCGCCTGCCCTGGCTCTGGAACCCTGGGGCCCTGGGCCGTGCCCTTCGGCAGCTCGATCCGGTCTCGGCCCCGGTCCTGCTGGGCGTTGGTGCTGTGGCAACGGTCGTTTATGTGGTGATCGCCCGCGTCGTGTTCGATGGCCTGCCGCTCCATATCGATGAGGTCGTGCAGGCGTACCAGGCGCGCATGTACATCGCTGGGCGCACCTGGTTACCGGTGCCCGATGATGCCGCGCTGACGAGCATCATGCATCTCGTCGAGCACGAGGGCCGTCGGTTCGGGCACTTTCCGCCGGGCGGACCGCTCTGGCTCGTGCTTGGTGAGCTGGTGCGGGCGCCCTGGCTGGCGGTACCGATTGCGGGTGGTATGGCGGTGACGGCCTGGGGCCTGCTCCTGCGACAGGTCGAGTCCCGGCCATCGGTTCGCGCCGGCGCACTCCTCCTCTTTGCCTTTGCGCCGATGCCGGCGTTTCTCGCCGGCTCCCACATGAACCATACGACAGTGCTGATGGCGGTGCTGTTCGGCGCGGTCGGTCTCTTTGGAATGCTGGCGGCGCCGGGCAGGGTCATGCCGGGCTTGCTGGCAGGGGCTGCGTTCGGTTTTGCCGCGATCGTGCGTCCTGCTGATGCGCTGGCTTGGGGCGCACCTGCCGGCATCTGGCTTCTGATCAAAGCGCGGTCCGACCGACGCCTGGTACGCAGTATCGGGGTTGCCATTGTGGCGGGGCTCGTGCCGCTGCTCGTGGCCGGCTGGGTGCAGCTCGAGACCACCGGATCGCCGTTTCGGTCGGCGTATGCGCTCATGTGGGGTCCGAACGTCGGGCTGGGCTTTCATCCGGCGCCGTGGGGTCCTGACCATACGGTGCTGCGCGGGTTCGAGCTGCTGTCGGTCTATCTCTACCGACTCAACGTCTACCTCTTCGAGTTTCCGATTCCCTCGCTGTTGCCGGCGCTCGTTGCGCTGGCGCTGGCGCCTCGGCTCGCGTCGCCAGACCGGTATCTGCTCGCGGCAGTGAGCGGGGTTCTCGTGCTCTACTTTGCCTACTGGTTCGACGGTTTCTATCTCGGCCCGCGCTTCATGGCCACCCTCGCCCCTGTGGCGGCGCTCTGGACCGCCCGGCTGCCTGGCCTGATCGAGGGGTGGGTCGGCCAGGGGCGCGCCGTGCGAGGGGTTGGGTTCGGTCTCGGCCTGGCGGTGATTCTAGCCGGGCTGACCGGGGTACCGGTGCGGGCAACGCAGCACAGCCATGCGATGCAGTCGATGCGCTGGAATCCGGATGCGCTGGCGGCGGCGGCCGGAGTCAGCAACGCCACGATTCTCGTTCGGGAGAGCTGGGGCGCGCAGACTCTGGCTCGGCTCTGGGCGCTTGGCGTATCCCGTCCGGATGCGGAGCGGCTGTATCGCAACATCGATACCTGCGTACTCGACGGGGTCATCCGGGACCTCGACGCGGCGCAGGTCGCTCCAGCAGTGGCGCTGGCGCGCCTGGCGCCGCTGCAGGCGGACTCCGCGCGTCTGATCGCGTCGCCGCTTTCGCCGGACACGACCGAGCGGGCCTTGCCCGGGGCGCAGTACGGGGCGCGGTGTATCGCGCGGTTCAACGAGGATCGTGCGGGGTTTGCCGTCTTTCCGCCGGCGCTGCTCTCGCGTCGACCTGACCTCACCTTCGTGCGCGATCTGCAGGAGCGGAGTGCTGCGGCGGTCCGATCGGGCGGCACCGGTGGGGTGTATCTCCTCCGGCGACATCCAGACTCTGGACAAATGGTGCTCGAGCCGGTCTCCCGGGATTCGGTGACTTCTCTTCGGTAGTCCCCGTCTCTCCACAGGGCACCACCTGCGGTTGCGCGCCCGCACTATTGACACGGGCCTTTCTTTTCAGTATCAATAACGCAATATCATTCTCGAAGCAGGCTTGCTTCATGGTTCCAGCGTACCACCGTCGGATGCGACTCTCCAGGCTGCGTCGAATCGCGTTAGCGATTCGGCTCGTCCTGTTGGTTGCGTTCGGCTGGTCGGCCACTGCGGGATCTGTGCACCGTGCTCACGATCTGTCGACCGGCCACCACTGTGCGGTGTGCGTCGCTGGTCATGCGCTGGGCGTTGCACTACCAGGATCTTCCTACGCCTTCACTGAGGGCATGGTCCAGCGGTTTGAGGTTGGGCTGACGGGTTCGACGTCCAGCCGTTCGTACCGTGTGCTCGCTGCACCTGCCCGCGGTCCTCCCGCCACTCTGTAGCACCTCTTCACATCAGCAGATTGCGGCCAGCTGCCGCAGCGCCCCGTTGTTCGCATCGTGGCGTGTCCTCCGCTATCCACCGGTCTACCCGGGGGGAACAACCGCATGCTCGAAGCGATCAATCTCACGAAGTCGTACAACGGCACCGTGGCACTCCACCCGTTGAACCTGACGGTTCGCCCTGGTGAGATCTTCTGCCTCCTAGGTGCCAACGGCGCCGGTAAGACGACGACCATCAATCTGTTTCTCAACTTCGTCGAACCTTCGGGCGGAGTTGCGCGGATCGATGGTGTCGTCGCCTCGGAACGACCCCTCGAGACGAAACGAATGCTGGCCTACATCCCGGAGCAGGTCACCCTGTATCGGCACCTGAGCGGCCTCGAGAATCTCGAGTACTTCTCGGTGCTTGGCGGACAATCCGGATACACGGAGACGGAACTTCTCAACTTCCTCCAGCACGTGGGGCTGGACGAGGACGCGGCCCGGCGGCGGGTCGGGGGGTACTCGAAGGGCATGCGGCAGAAGGTCGGCATTGCCATCGCGATTGCCAAGAAGGCCAAGGCCCTGCTGCTCGACGAGCCAACCAGCGGGCTCGATCCCAAGGCCTCGAACGAGTTCTCGGCCCTGCTTGGCCTGTTGAGCGGGCAGGGGGTCGCGGTCCTGATGGCAACGCACGATCTCTTCCGCGCGAAAGAGTCGGGTCATCGGCTGGGCATCATGAAACAGGGTCGGCTCGTCAGCACCGTGGCTGCGAATGAGATCGGGCACGCCGACCTCGAGCAACTCTACCTCCAGCACATGAGGGACTAGCCATGATCGGAGCAATCGTCAGGAAAGAGATCCGTGAGATGGCTCGCGATGGTCGTTTCCGTGTGGCGGCAGCGACTGTGCTCATTCTCCTGTTGGCTGCGCTGGCGGTGGGCTGGCGGGCGGCATCGTCTGCCCAGGCCGAGCGGAAAGCAGCGGCAGATCTGACGCGGTCGCACTGGGTCAATCAGCCGGCCAAAAACCCACACTCGGCTGCACACTACGGAGTCTATGCTTTCAAGCCGAAGACGCCGCTTGCCTTCGTCGATGACGGCATCGATCCGTATGCGGGTGTGCTGGCGTACCTGGAGGCGCACATTCAGAACGACTTCACCCACCGCCCGGCTGCCGACGGAACCGCTCTCTCGCGATTCGGGGCTCTGACGGCGGCCGGCGTGTTGCAGGTACTCGTTCCGCTCCTGATCGTGGTGCTCGCGGCTGGCACGATTGCCGGCGAGCGGGAGCAGGGGACCTTACGACAGCTCTTGAGCGTCGGCGCTCGGAGTCGCGACCTGGCGATCGGCAAGATGCTCGGCTTGGGTGCCGCGCTGATGCTGTTGCTCGTTCCGGCAACGCTGATCGGCGTCGCGGCCCTGCTGATCGGAACGGATGGCGCGGGGAGCGGGACCCGATTTCTCCTGCTGGCGGGCGTGTATCTCGGGTACTTCGTCGTCTGGATTACCCTGTCGTTCGCGGTGTCGGCGTGGGCGCCGACAACTCGGGCAGCGCTGATCACGCTGCTCGGTCTCTGGATGGTCAACAGCCTGCTGGCACCGAGGGCAGCGACGGACCTCGTACGGCGGCTTCATCCGACGCCGACGGCGCTCGAGTTCCAGCGTAGGCTGGCTGCCGAGCAGCGCGCCGATTCGACCGGCCGGACCTATGCCGAGTATCAGGAAGCGTATCAGCGGGAGGTGTTGGCGCGCTATCGGGTCGACAGCATTGCGGACCTTCCGGTCAACTTCGCTGGAATGAGTCTCGATGCCAGCGAGCGCTGGAGTGACGCGGTCTTCGATCGCAACTACGGCCGCCTGTGGGCAACCTACACCCGACAGGATCGGGCGCGGAGCACCTTCGGGTTTGCCTTTCCCTTTGTGGCGGTGCGTGCCTTATCGCAGGGATTCGCCGGCACCGACTTCTACCACCATCGAGAGTTTGCCGCGGCGGCTGAGCAGTACCGCCGCCACCTCGTTCGGGTGATGAACGAGGATCTCGCTGAGCACGGCAAAGCGGCCGGGTTCCAGTATACCGGTGACCACGCGCTCTGGGCATCGGTCGAGCCCTTCGACTATCAGACTCCTCAGATCGGCTTCGTGCTGGCGCACCATGGTCGTGACCTCGCGGCGCTCGGGGGGTGGCTGGTGTTTGGAATCGGCCTCGCGTTGGTCGGCGCGCGGAGGGTCCGGGTATGAAGGGCGTCTTCGGGCGAATGGTTCGCCATGAATGGCGATCGCTCACGGCGGATCGGACCGTCTGGCTGGTATCGATCATCTTTGGGCTGCTGATCCTGTACGCGGTGGGCAATGGGGTGGGCTGGGTTCGATCGCAGGGGACGGTGCTCGATTCCGTGGAGACGGACAGCCACCGCCGCCTGACCCAGCTTGCTGGTGCGCTCGACTCGATTCCGGCCGACGCGCCACCGCCGGCTGCCTTTGGCCGCGACCCCCGCAGTCCCGCGAGTGTCGGCAATATCGATGGCGCTCAGTTTGCGACCCTGCGCCCGCAGGCGCTGGCTCCGCTCGCGGTCGGCCAGACCGACCTGCTGCCGCAGTACCTCCGCGTCACAATGCGGAGCAAGTTGACGCTGGCGGCCGCTCAGGAGCTCGAAAATCCTTCCAACCTGCTCGAAGGACGCTTCGACCTCGCCTTCGTCGTCGTCTATCTCTTTCCGCTATTCATCCTGGCGCTCGGCTTCAATCTCCTTGCCGCTGAGCGGGAGAGCGGAACGCTTGGAATGATCGCGGCGCAGCCGGTGTCGCTGGCCTCGCACCTTGGCGCCAAGGTGGTGGTCCGGGGTGGCTTCATTCTCGGCCTGGCGATGCTCGTGACGCTGCTCGGCCTGCTACTCACTGGTGCGCTGGCCGGCATGGCGCCCGCGAAACTCGGGCTCTGGTTTCTCGTGCTCGCGGCGTATGGTGCGTTCTGGTTCGCGGTGTCCGTCGTCGTTAATGCCGTGCCGCGATCGTCGGCGGCCAACGCCACCATTCTCGCCGGCGTCTGGCTTCTGCTCGTTGTCGTCGTTCCCGCCGTTGCAGGCACCCTCGTCAACACCCTGCACCCGATGCCATCGCGGGTCGAACTGATCGGTGCGATGCGGACCGCGTCGAACGACGCGAGTGCCCGGGGCGCGCAGCTCTTGGCGCAGGTATACGGGGACCACCCAGACCTCGCTCCGACGGGAACGGTGACGACGGCCGATTTCATGTCGCGCACCTATGCTGTTCAGGAGGAGGTCGACCGACAGCTGGCGCCCCTGGCCGATCGATTCGACGAGCAACTCGGGCGGCAGCATGCGCTTGCCGCTCGGTACCAGCTTGCGAGTCCGGCCCTGGTGGCGTCCTTTGCCCTTGCCGACCTGGCCGGCACCGGCCCGGCCCGGTATCGGCACTGGCGGGATCAGGTGGCGAGCTACCACGAGACGTGGCAGGAGTTCTTCATTCCGCGGGCCTTCCGGCGTGAGTGGCTGGATGCATCGATCTATCCGGCGATTCCGCGCTTTGCGTACACGGAGGAATCCCACAGTGCCGTTCTCGGTCGAGTGGGGGTCGCGCTCCTCGTCCTGCTTCTGCCGACGGTGCTGCTCGCGCTGTATGCCGCGCCGCGACTCAGGCGATATCAGGTCGCGGGATGATCGTGCGGTCGCGGTGCGGGGTGGGGGTGCTGGCTGTCGGGTTGCTGGTGACGGGCAGTCGGGCTGCGGCGGCGCAGAGTGCGGATTCGGCTGCAGCCATGACCATTCGTGCGGAGCGGGCGACTACTCCGATTCGGGTCGATGGTCGCTTGGACGATGCGGCCTGGCACCTTGCCAGCCCGGTGTCGGGCTTTCGTCAGGTCGACCCGGCGCACGGTGCGCCGGCCAGCCTCGATACTGAGGTGCGGATTCTGTTTGACGACCGATACCTCTATGTCGGCGCGACTGCGCGCGATTCGATGGGTCGTGCGGGGGTGCGGGTCGTCAGCCTCGATCGCGATTTCGACTTCTTCTCGAACGACCTGTTCGGAATCACGCTCGACCCGTTTCTCGATCGGCGTAACGCGGTTGGGTTTCAGACCAACCCGCACGGGGTGCAGCGCGATTTGCTCGCCTTCGACGACAACTTGTTTGACCGCGACTGGTCGGCGTCGTGGCGCGTCAGAACCGAGGTGAGCGATTCCGGCTGGACGGCGGAGTTCGCGATTCCCTGGTCGACGCTGCGCTACCGACCGCAGGCGAATGCCTGGGGGGTCAACTTTGTTCGGATCGCCCGTCGGATCAACGAACAGTCCGGGTGGTCTCCCTGGCCGCGGGCAGCAACGAACATGCGAATGGAGTATGCCGGCCGGCTCGAGGGGCTCGAACCGCCGCCACCTTCTCGCAACATTCGGCTGCAGCCATACGCCACAGGTCGTTACCGTCGTACCCAGCTGCCGAGTGGTGCGGTCGACGCCACCGACCCCGAGCTTGGTGGCGACCTCAAATGGGCGGTCACACCGAACACGGTGGTCGATCTTACGGTTAACACGGACTTTGCCGAGGCCGATGTCGACCGGCAGGTCGTAAATCTCAGTCGATTCTCGACGCTGTTTCCCGAACGCCGCCAGTTCTTTCTCGAAGGTGCCGGCCTGTTCGAGACGGGGCGAGAGAGCGGCAATCTTCGGCCGTTCTACTCGCGCCGCATCGGCTTGGACGAGGCAGGGCTTCCGATCCCGATCGATGGGGGGATCCGGCTGGTGCACCGCTCTGGCCGTCGCGGCGCCGGCGGGCTCCTGATGCGTCAGGCTGGAACGGACCGGAGCGGTCCCTCGCACTTCGCATTGGCGAGGTTCAGCCAGAACGTAGGGTCGGGGAATCGGGTTGGTGCGCAGATCATTCACCGACATGACGCCGCTGTGTCAGGGTCGCCGGC
>JAHBVU010000015.1 GCA_019637315.1 Gemmatimonadales bacterium | reverse complement strand
TGCCGCCAGCGTGATCATAGTGGGCATGCGAGTTGAGGATGATCCGGATCTCGGCAGGGTCGAAACCGAGCTCGCGAACGTTGCTCAGGATCAACGGTGCCGAGTTGGGCAGGCCGGCGTCGATCAGGATGTGACCATCGGATGAGGTGATCAGGAGCGCCGCAAGCCCACCGGTGCCAACGTAAAATGTGTTGCCGAACAGGTGGCTCGGCTGACGAGGCGCGTTCCAGCCTTCACAGCTGGGACAGTCCACCGCGGAGTACGGTCGGACCAGCGACGAATCCTGCCCGAGCAGCGCGGCCGGATAGAGCAGCAGCGCTGCCAGCGAACAGGCCTTGAGCGTCATGAACGGTTCTCCTTCGTTTGTGCGGAGCAGGCTTACGGAACCCAGCGGCGTGCGAACAGCACGACGATCGTTGGAATTCCGAAGAGCAGGAGGAGCACCGGAACCTCCTCACGGATCGAGTAGCCGGCTTTGGCAACGCCCACCCACATGTTGAAGCCTGTCAGGATCAGCCAGACGCCGATGCCAATCCCGACCGCCCACTGGCGTGCGTTGGGGAACTCAGCTGTAAAGAGTTTCCCGAGGATCAGCGATGCAGCCATCAGGAGCAGTCCCGCGACCAGGAAGTAGCCGGTTCGCATGGGGCCTCGGAGGTGAAGGGGCGCACCAGCCGGCATCCGGGGTGGAGCCAGCATCGGCAAGCCGGGGGAAGATGACGGGGGTGTCGGCGACTCGAAAGTGCCCCCATCCGTGCCCCCATCGCTAAGCTCCCGTCAGGACGCCATTCTTTCGGGCTGGTGCGTTGCGGGCGGGCAGCGTAGCTTGACGCGAGTGGAGATTAGCCTCTTCGCCCCGGAGAATCTGGTGCTTCCCGCTTTGCCGCTGTCGATCTCGCTGTCATGAGCAGGTTCAGTGGCGTTGCATTAGGCGGCGCGGCACTCGCCGTGCTGTTGGTGGTCGGCGTCTGGGTCGAGCGTCTGATTCCCCTCGAGCTCCCGCGTCCCACGGGGCCGTTGTCGGTCGGCCGGACGCACCGCGCGCTCGGCGACGACCTGACTGCATGGATCTGGTATCCGGCGCTGCACGACGAACCGGCCGCGCCCTATCTTCCGGACAGTGTCGCCGAGGAATGGGCGCACGATCGGCCCACCCTCATCAACCTTCTGACCCGTAAGCTCGGCAACGTGCGTGCGCATGGCGTGTTCGACGCGCCCTTCGCGGCCGACTCGGCGGACCATCCGGTGTTGCTGTTTCGAGGCGGCGGCGGTGGCGGGACGCTAGGCTACACGGTGCACTTCGAGGAACTCGCCAGCCGTGGCTATGTTGTTGTCGCTGTCGAAGGCGGCAGTGGCGGCAATCCCGAATCGTGCGTTGGGCGACCCGATGAGGACGCCTGTGCCGCGAGGCTGATCGACAACGCGACGGTGGCACTGGGATCCGCGCTCGATCGCCTTTCCCACCTCCCCACGACGGATCCGATCCTTGGTGGACACATCGACCTGAGCAGGCTTGGCGTCTTCGGGCACTCCTTCGGCGGAGCTCAGGCGTTCGCGTTCTGCGCCGCGGACGCGCGATGCGCGGCTGGCGTGAATATCGACGGGAGGCTCTTCGGCAGTCTTGATCGGGTCACTGTGACGGCGCCATTTCTCTGGCTGCTATCGGATCATGGAGCCGCCCGCGATTCGATTAGTCGACAGATCGAAGACCGGATCCGGCGCGCCTATGAGCGACAGCCCTCCGACTCGCGGATGATGGCAATGATCAAGGGCGCAAACCACTTCGCGTTCAGTGAAGATGGTGCGCTGCTGAAAAGCGGCATCGTGCGCGGCATCCTGCGCCTGGTCGGCGTCCTTGGCTTGGACGGGAGGCGCCAGGTCGAGGTCTCGGCGTACGCGGTGCGGAGTTTCTTCGACGCGTGGATTCGAGACGGCGACCCTGCAACGGTTGCGCTCACCTCGCCGTCGTACCCGGAGATTGTGTTGCGGCAGTGATCGCGGAGCAAGCGCGCCCTGGGCCGACGCCCTAGTGTTGTAACCGATTCCACACCTGTACACGCGAACGGATGGTAGCGTGAACGAGCAATTCGACAGCGTCTCCCCTCGATCGAAGGCGGCGTACCCGCTGGCCGAGGGGATCCCTCCTGACGTGCTAGATGCCGAGGCGGATCGGTTGGAGGCACTTGCCCAGGAATCCTGGTTCCGTCGTCTCCCAGTCTATCTCCGCCTCGGCGGGCCTGGCTTTCTGGGTGCGGCCCTGACGCTCGGTGCCGGTACGATGACCGCCGCGATGCTGTCCGGGGCGCGGTTTGGCTACAGCACCCTGTGGATCGTCTGGATCGCGATCGGGTCCGGGGTGTTCATGATGGCAGCGATGGCCCGCATGATGACCCGCGGCGGGTTTCTCCTCATCGAGAAGCAGCATCAGCACCACGGTGTCGTCGTCTCCCGAATCCTCACGGCGTTCGTCGGACTCGTAGTGGTCGCCGTCGTCTTCAATCTCGGTCAGGTCGCGCTCGGTACCCATCTGATCGAATCGCTCGGCGCGCAGGCGGGGGTGTCGTTGCCGCAGGCGCGCAACTGGCCGCTCTACGCTGTCGTCACCGCGTGGATCGCGCTGAGTTACGGTCGCGGCGGCCGCCGAGGCACGGTGGCGGTCGAGAACTTCATGAAGGCGGCGCTTGGGCTCATGCTGGCGGGTTTCGTTGCCTGCCTGTTCGTCGTGGGCGTCGACTGGGGCGCGGCGCTCCGCGGCCTCTTCGTGCCGTGGTTGCCAGAGGGCAGGGTGGGCATCGACCTCTTGATCGCCTCGTCGGCCGCGGCGGTCGGTGTGATGGACTGGGTCTTCTTCTATTATGCTGGCTTGGCAAAGGGTTGGGGGCCGCGGCACGAGGGTCTGGCCCGGGTGGACATTTTTGCCGGGCTCGCGCTGCCGTTCCTGCTGGTGTACTTCGTCATCGTCGCGGTGTTTGCGGCCACGCTGCATCAGGCGGGGGGCGATCTGCCGCAGACCGCTGCTCAGCTTTCACAGGCGCTGGTGCCACTGCTCGGCGAGCGGCTGGCGGTGCTGGCGTTTCTCGTGGGCTTGCTGGCCGTGCCCATCACGACCACGGTCGGCATGAGCATCGCGTGCGCGGTCGGGATGCACGAGGCGTTCGGCTGGAAGCCGGATGTGCGCTCCTGGCGTTGGAAGGCCTGCATCCTCCTGCCGCAGATTGCGTTGCTGGGAGCGTTCCTGCCGAACCCGATTGGCCTGATCATCGTGATTGCGGCGCTCTTATCCCTGACAAACAACATCGTCGGCTGGTCGTTCTATCTGCTCTTCAACGATCGGAAGGTGATGGGCGACCAGCGGTCGAAGTCCTACTTCTGGAATCTGGGTATCCTGGTGCAGGTCACCCTCCTCAACGCGGTCGCTATCATGTGGGTCCTGAATCGTCTTGGTCTCTGGGGGGCATAGACTATGGATTGGCTCGACCGCCCGCTTGGTCCGTTTCGGGTTCGTGCCTGGGGGCTGCTGGTGAACTTCGTGATGAACGCCATCGGGTTGACCGGGCTGGCCTTGTGGCTGGGTGGCCGGTCGGGGCCGCTATTGATGGCCCTCGGCTTTGCGGGCACGGCGGCCTGCGTCCTGGTACTTGCCGTACCTGACCGTCGGCGAGCCGGCGCGCCCGAGACCCCTGGGGACGAGGCGTATCACGAGTGAAAGGGCGGCTGGCGTGACCGAGCCCAGGCCGATCGGGAACGGCTGGCGAAGCCGTTCGTGCCGGTCGGGCCGTTCCGCAGCTACCGACCTGTGCGCACCGAGATCAGCAGCTGACGGCGCGGCAGCAGGCGGGGGGGAGTCGCGAAGGCCGTTCCACTTCCAGGGGGCTGTGGCACCAGCCAGCGGTCCAGTTCATTGGTGACGTTGAGGGCGTTGAGCACCGTCACACCGACCTCGGTGGTGGTTCCCCCGATGGGCACAGCCCAGGTGGCGCCAACGTCCGCGTCGTAGAGGGTACTCAACCGGTCATTCCCCGGGCTGCCAATGGGAAGCTCGTCCCCGCGACCGCTGAGGGTGAGCAGGTCGTAATACACCTGCCGGAGCGCCCAAGTGCGGCCCCAGATCCCGCGCGCCCGCGCCGAGAGCGCGAGCGATCGGGTCGGGGCGACGTCCACAGCGAGCAGCACCCGGTGAGGCTCGTTCCAGGATGTGGGTTGTTCGCGGCCGCCGAAGCGCGAGGGGAAGGTGCGGCGCGATACGCTGTAGTCGTACCCGGCCTCCATCCGAACGGGACCCTGAGTGCGGGTTACGCGGATGCCGCCTCCGGCTGCTGTTCCCTTGCTTTCGGCCAGGATTGGCGCCGTCCCGTCCCGATCGAGCAGAGCGGCGTTGTCCAGCGCCTGGAGGTTCGGTAGCCACTTGGCGTACAGTTCGCCACGGAAATCCCAGCCTCCTGGCAGCTGCCAGAGCGCTTCTGCCGCGAGGTGATAGGCCAGAGGCGGTCGTACCCCGGGACCGACCGGTAACCAGAAGCGCACTACCGGCACCAGCGCGCTCGGCCCAACCGAGGCCACCTCGAACTGGTTGACAAACTGGCGATGGACGCTGCCCGACAGGCGCCAGGAGACCTCGCCCTGCGCGAGCGGTGTATCGCCGCTCAGCGCGATCCGCGGTTCCCACCAGGTGGCCCGGCCGGCCGGCATGACGGTCACCCTCGTGCCGGCATTGAGGACTGTGCTGGGGCCGAGCTGGGCCCGCAGCGATGCCCAGGGCGCGATTCGAACCACCGAGGCACGGCTCGCCATCCGCCGGTACACGTCATTGTCCATCACCATCTCGCTCGTGGTGCGCGCGACATCCATCCCCGCGACCGCCGTCGTTCCCGTCCCGAGGGCGTGCGAGAACGACGACTCGATCGCAGCCTCGCGGATCCCGTTGCCCTCGTGCGGAGGAAGCAAGCCTGCGGGCGTGGTGGCGCCTGCTTTCACTTGCTGCACATGGTCGAGCTGATGGTCGCTGAAACGCAGCCTGAGGAAGCCTGACGTACGGGCGCTGAATAGAGCCTCGTAGCGGAGTTGCGCTGCCAGCGTCTTCCAGCGGAAATGATCGCTGCTGGCCAGGGTGAGCGTGCTCCCAGGATCAACAGGTGCAACGGCAGTCAGGTCGGTCCCGATCTCGTTGCTGGCGTAGTAGGCCGACGCGGCAAGTGCGCTGAAGGGCGCCAGTTGGTATCGGGCGGCTGTATGCAAGTCGGCGAACCGAATCCGATTGTCGATGGTGGTGGGGGTGAATGGCGTTGTGACCGGGATGCCGGCTGCTACCGGGGAGAACTGACCGAGCAGAATCCGGTCAACGCCTGTCCAGGACTGCAGGGTCTGACGATACGGCTCGGGAGTGACGAGTCCCCAAAGGCTCCGTCTCACAGCCACGAGGGTCTGAAGCCGATGTGCTCCGACCGCGAGGGGGAACGCAAGGCGGGCACTCACGGCGAAGGGATCAGCGGCGAGCGCGGCCGTGGCCCGCCTGGTGTCGCCAACCGCCTGCTCGAGGTCGATGACACCTGCCGTGAAGCTCCCGAACTCGACGCCGAAGCCGGCTTTCCGGACTGTTACCTGCCGCACGGCGAGCCGGTTGAGTCCACCGAAAGTCCGGCCCATCGGCACCGGATCGAACACGGGCACCCCGTCGATGCGGTACTGGTGCTCGCCCGCCTCTCCCCCCTGGATATGCAGGTCGCTGAGCGTGCTCCGCTGTGCCACCCCCAGCTGGTTGGCGGCGGCATGTACCAGCGTAGCCGGTCCCGGTTCGCGAATGGCCGAGTCGGCAATGACGACGTTGCCCCTGGCAGGGAGACCAATTGGCGAGGGATTGCCGTTTACGATGATGGGGTCGAGGGCCAGCGGCGAGCGAACGAGGTGGACCAGCTTGCGCAGGCTGCCGTCCGGCGGCAGGTCGATCTCGACGCCGCCACGCCGGTAACCGATGGCCATGATCTGTATCTGGTAACGCCCCGGCGGTAGCCGCGCAAACGCGAACGTTCCCAACTCAGAGGTTTCCTGAGAAGGACCGGCCCCGATGTGCACCCGGGCGCCAGCGAGTGGCTGCCCCGTCTCTGCATCGATGACTGCTCCGGCCAGGGCGGCGAGTCGGGGTGCCCCCGCCGCCTCAGCGATCACGACGTAGGTGCCGGACGAGAGACGATAGAAGTCGAGGCCTGCCTCGCGCACGATACATCGGAGCAGTGTCTCGGCCGGCACGCCGCTCGCGAGGCATGAGACCCGCTGCCCCCGGGCAAGCGCCGGGTCGAAGACCAAGCTGATACCCGACAGCTCGACCAGCCGCTCGAGGGCCTGGGCAACCGGCACGTAGCGCAGCACGACGGAAACCCGCGTCGTGTCTTGTGCCGTCACCCCGTGGGTAAGGAGCGTGAGTCCGAGGCCGGTCGTCCAGGCAATTCCCAGGCAGCGCGTCACTCGAGCACGAATCCCCTTGCTGTCTTCCGCCAGGTAAGGTCGCGAGCCGTGGCAAGGTCGCGGACGATCGTCTCCAGACTCGTCGTGCCGGGGTAGTAGAGGCTCAGTCGCAGCTGCGCCGCCCGCTCGTTGCGGAGATCGACCTCCATCCCGTATTGCCTGGCCAGTCGCTCGAAGATGAGTTCCAGTGGCTCGTCGACAGCTGCGAAGCCTCCGGTTCGCCATGGCGCGAGGTGGGCAGTGGCAATGGTACCAGGACGCGTCGGGCCGCCGTTCCGATCGACTACGGTCCGTTGACCCGCGCCGAGCACCACCCGCGCGGATCGGTCGCGCCCGGCCACGGCCACCCGTCCTTCCTCCACCGCCACGCTCACCTCGGCCCCGCTTCGGCCAACATCCACGGCGAAGCGCGTGCCGAGGACCGTGATGTGTGCGCTGCCGGCCGTCACCCTGAATGGCCTGCCGGCGCTTACGACGGAGAAGAACGCGCTTCCCTCGAACTCGACGTCCCGGTAGCCCGTAGTCCCAAGATTCCTGCGCCAGCGGAGCACCGATCCCCCCGCGAGGTCGACCGCGGAGCCGTCGGGCAGGGTGACCGTTTTCCGCTCGCCCGGCGGAACTCGAATCGCATGGCCTGTGGTCCAACGAATGCCGGCGACGGTGATCAGCAGGGCTGCCGCGGCCGCCAATGTCAGCAGGATGCGACCCCGGATTTGGCGGCGTGGACTGATCACCGGAGCCGCGGCCATGCGCGCCTCGATTCCGGCCCAGTTTCGGGCCCGGGTGATCTCCTGAATCGGAGCGGGTGTTGTGTTCCCTAAGGCAACCCAGAGACCGCTGAGCCGTGCGCCGTCGGGGTGCTGGCGAAGGGCATGGTCGAGTTCGGGAGGCAGCCCGCTGGCGGAATTCTGACTCATGATCGCCCTCCAGTGGAGGAGACATTCAAGCGGTCGCGGAGGTGCTCGAGGGCCCGGACGAGGTGATTGTTGACCGTGCGCGGCGCAACGCCCATTACGGCCGCGATCTCCTCATGCGAGAGGCCCTGGACCCGGCTCAAGGTCAGGGCTTCTCGCTGGCGGGGGGGGAGTTGCTCTACCAGCCGGCTCAATTGTTCGCTGAGCTCGCGTTCGGCCTGGAGTGCTTCGGGGCCAGGATCGCGCCACTGGAACGGCGCCTCGTGCTGTGCCAACAGCCGTTCGCGGGTCCGCTCATCGCGCAGGTGGTTCAGTGCCAGGTTCCGCGCCGTGCGATAGAGCAGGGCAAGTAGCGACCGCGCCGGGTCGAGCGAACTGCGTGCGGACCAGATGCGGATGAAGGCCTCCTGCACCACGTCATTCGCCTCGGCCCGGTCTCCCAGAAGCGCCCTGACGTAGCGTAGTAAGTCATCATGAGTGGCTTCAAACAGCTCCGCCATGGCAGAACTGTCGGAGCGGCGAAGGCGGGCGGTCCACACCGGAATGGACCCGGCTACCGGTTCGCTGGCTAGAGTCATTCTACACCTTACCCGCAAGGCCGGCCGGATGACCAGTGCGGCCCGCCCTGGGGCGCACGCTGGTCACGGATGCGATCTCACGGGTACTTACTCGGTCTGAACCAATCTCTCCCAACCAACCATCAGGAGTAGTCATGCGGACCAGAGTGACCCACGGCCTGGCGGCCGTCGCCCTTTCCGTGCTGCTCGTTGGCTGCGGTGATTCGCCGCCCACCGAACCCAGCAACCCGATCCCGCAGCCGGACCTCTCCATACCCTCCGGCGAATCCGTGGCAGAACTGCAGGCCGAGGCAAGTCGCGAACTCGAAAGGCTCGAGGCCGGCGAGCTGCGGGTTGCGGCGGCCGCCCCGTCGGGCGGCAAGAAGACGATTGTCGAGATTGCGTCGGAAACGCCCGATCTCTCCATTCTGGTGCAGGCGGTGGTCAGGGCTGGCCTCGTGGATGCTCTCAACGCGCCCGGGGCCCGGACCGTGCTGGCACCCACCAACGATGCGTTCGTTGCTCTGCTGGGACGACTTGGCCTCGGTTCGCTGGAGCAGATTCCCATTGCGACGCTGCAGACCGTGCTGCTGAGCCACGTGATTCCGAAAGTCAACATCCGGACCGATTTCTTCCGGCCGCTGGACTGGCTCGACATCCGGTCCTCCACGCTCGGGCCGATCACGATCGAGTTCGAGCGGGCCGACCGAGCTCGGGCATTCACGGTGAATGGCATCGATATCGTCGCGGGCGACATTCGGGCGTCGAACGGGCTCATTCACGTGATCGATCAGGTGCTTCCTGTGCCGGACTCGCGACCCACCATTGTCGAGGCAGCCGTGGCGCTTGCGGGCCAGGGTCAGTTTACGGCTCTTGTGGCGGCCGTGGTGAAAACAGGGCTCGTGGATGCGCTCGCGAATGAGAATGCAAACCTGACCGTGTTTGCCCCGACGGACGCGGCCTTTGCCAGGCTCGGCCTCACCGCCGCGTCAATCAATGCGCTCACCGATCCGGCGCAGATTGACGGGCTCCGGGCGGTGCTCCTGGATCATGTGGTGGGGCATGAGTTCTCGAAATCTGAACTTCGGGTGTTCCGGTTCCTTCGGCCGCTGGGCAAGCTGCTGTTACGGATTCAGGGTGATGTCGCGTCGGTCAATGGGATCCGTTTCGTGGCCCTCGATGCGGTCGATGCGCGAAACGGGGTCATTCACGTCATCGACGGGGTCCTGGTGAAGTAGTCCGCAGCGAAGCAAGCTGCAGTTCGGCCCGGCAGGGTGTTCCCTGCGGGCGCGGATCCAACCTTGGGGGCACGTTGTCTCGGTTGCCGTTCTACCGAAACCGCGTGTCGAGACAACGTGCCCCCGTGCCGCCCAAGATTGAACTGCAGCCGTTGCTCAGGCGGCCTTCTTCTTCAGGAGCCCTGCGACCAACGGCACGATGAGGCCAACCACGGCGGAGGCAGTGGCGTTGCCGGCCGTAGCGTTCCCCAGGAGCCCCGCCAGCTGGCCGCCGAGCAGCTGGCCACCCCCAACGCCGCCGGCGGCACCCAATACCGTGTTCATGAGCGGGCCCAGGCTCTTGGCTTTGTTGAGGAGGCCGCCGAGGTTGCCGCCGACTGCGCCGCTGATCACCTGAATGAGGATCGACGAGAGGTCCATTGCCAGCTCCGCGAAAAGGAGTGGGTCTGCCCGTGGAAAGGGTACCGGGCAGGAGCCCGAGGGGCGTTCCGTCCGGAGAGGATGCGACCAAACCCGGGTTTGCGCCAGGGAGGGCTGCCTGTTGTCCTCCCGCGATTCCCGCTAACGTCGTTCGAGGAAGGCTGCAACAGTTCTGTTGAAGAGGTCGGGCGCGTCCAGATTGACAAGGTGTCCCGCCTTCGGAACCGTCACCACCGTCGTTCCGGCGACCCCATCTTTCAGCAGACGCGCGATCTCCTTGATGTGCGGCAGGTCGGTCTCGCCAACGATGACGAGGACCGGGCTGGTGATTTCCCCGAGCCGTTCCCTGGCGGATGGCACCAGCGGCTGCTCGGTACGCCGATAGGTCCACAGCCGCGCATTCTCCATCACCAGAGCGGTGACCGCAGTCGCTGCGCTTGGGTTGGCGTGCAACGCCATGATCGGCGTTTCGGCCCACAGCCTCGCAGCCCGGGCAGGATCGCCTGCCGCGGCGGCTTCGAAGACGGGACTGGCCCACGGTAGTGGCGGGGTCTGGTAGCCGCCCAGGCCCGGGGCGGCCAGCACGATCCCGGCAGTCCGGTCCGGATATGCAATGGCAAAGTTGATCGCAAGCTCGGCACCGGCGGAGAGACCGACCAGTGTGGCCCGTCGAACGCCGAGCGTGTCGAGCACAGCGCGCAGGTCGTCGTAGCCGGTGTAGGGGGTACCCGGGGGGACCGATTTCCCGTGTCCGCGCAGGTCGAAGCGAATGACCCGGAAGCGATCGTCGAATGCGGCGACCTGAGGCTCCCACATGCGCCGGTCGAGACTGAATGCATGGATGAACACGAGGGCGTCGCCCGTTCCGGATGCCTCGTAGAACACCCCGGCCGAGGTGGTGCCGGCAACCGATTGCGCAGCAAGAGGTGTTCCCAGCGGTGCGCCTATTGCGAGCGCCGCAAGGAGCGCTCGATACCCAGCAGAAGGACCCGACGACGGCGTGGTGTTCATAGGATTGCAGCCCATATCCCGACGTGATGCAACCCCGTTTGGTTTCAGCAGTCTCACCGGCGGGACAATGGATTGCGCCCGCCACATGGCAACCGGTACATTCGACCGATGCAGCCGCTCCGCCCGCGCGCCCTCGTCGGTTCGATCGAGAGTTCCGGTCAGGAACCCAGTGACAACACACTCCTGCTGAGAATTCGCGGGGGCGACGAGGCTGCCCTGCAACAGTTGATGGCACGGCACTGGAGCCGGCTTCACGCCTACCTCGATCGTCTCCTCCTCAACGCCGACCTCGCGGAAGATCTGGTGCAGGAGACCTTCGTCCGGATCTGGACGCATCGCGAGAACTGGCAGGCGGACGGATCGGTCCAGGCGTTGCTGTTCCAGATCGGCCGACGATTGGCACTCGATGAGCGGAAACGGCTGAGCCGCCGCCTCTCGGCAATGACCCGGATCGGCGCTGACCCCGGCCTGAGTCCTCCGCCCTCGGACTTCCTGGAACACCAGGAACTCGAAGCGGCTGTCAACCGGGCCGTGGCCGCGCTTCCCGAGCGCCGCAGGGTTGCCTTCCTGATGGCCCGGTGGGAGGGACTCTCCCACCGGGAAATTGCCAATGCCCTCGGCATCTCGGTTCAGACCGTAGCCAACCAGCTCACGACGGCGCTGGCCACGCTCCGGACCGCCCTGCGACCCTACTTCGACCCGCCCCGTTGACCCGACCTTTCCAGTCCGAATAGTAGTTCAGCCGCGTCCGATCGTGTTGTGTCGTCACCCTGCCGTCCGGCCCGCTACGGACCGACCCGGCCCGGGGGAGATCCTTCAGGGATTCAGGTTCGCATGGATGAGCTGATTCAGCGATCGTTTTCTGGCGGCCTGAGCGACGTCGAGGCAGGGCGGCTGCGTTCCTGGCGGCGAGCCTCGCCCGAGAACGAGATCCACTATCTCGAAATGCTGCGTCTCTGGGAACTAACCTCCCCCGAGGCCGTGCCTGGTCGATCGATGCCGCCAGGCGCGCTCGAACGGGTGCTGACCACCGCCCGCCGGCGTAAGTCTCGACGGATCGGATGGCGCACAGGGCTGGCAGCTGCGGCGGTTGTCCTCGCCATGGCGGGTGGGGTGTGGTACGGCCTCGATCGGTGGGAAGGTCCTCTCCCGATTGGCGCCGCCGAGTTCTCGACGGGTGACAACGAGCGGGTCACGATCACCCTCAACGATGGCAGCTTCGTGCGGCTTGGCCCGCGCAGCCGCCTGTCGTTCATCGCCCGCCCGGGAGCCCGCGACATCTGGCTCGATGGGCGTGCGTTCTTCGCGGTGGCGCCCGATCCGCGTCGTCCGTTCCAGGTTCGAACTCGATCGGGCAGTGCCACGGCGCTTGGCACGCAGTTCGAAGTCCTCGTCGATGCGGACAACCTTCGCCTCGCCGTGGTCGAAGGACGGGTCGCGCTCGAGGCCGAAGGTGGTGAAGTCGAAGTCGGCGCCGGCGAGGTGAGCCATACCCGTGCCGGCTTGCCCCCGTCTGTGGTCAAAGTCGACGACTTCTCCGCGCTGGTCGACCTCCCCACGAAACTCCTCGTCTTTCAGGCGACACCCTTGCCGCAGGCGGCACGCGAACTGGAGCGGCATTTCGGCGTGACGACGAGGCTGACCAGTCCGCTCCTCGCTGATCGGCTGGTGTCGGCATGGTTCGAAGGCGAAAGCCTCGAACTGGTGGTCACCACGATCTGCCGCGTGACGCAGTCCTCCTGCACGATTCGCGGCGACACGGTGGTGGTGCAGCCATAAGCGCGCACGCTCGCCGCGTCGTCGAGTAGTAGGTCGAGTAGTAGTTCGACTCCCAGTTCGGCGTGTACTCTCCGATCGGCCGCATTTTCTGTCCTTGGCCCGTTGTCGGACGCACGTCCGCGTGGAGGTTGCTGATGTTCGCTGCACGCTGCACCGTCCCTTCCCTCGTCGCACTCGTGGTGGTGCAGGCCGCAACAGCGGCCCAAACGCCACGTCAGCTGAGCAGTCATGATGCCGGCGTGCTTGCCGCTCGCTCGCTGCTCGCGGCTCCGGCTCGACTCGAGATCAGAAGCGCGGCACTGAACAAAGCGCTCAGCCAGCTCCGGGCCACGTCGGGCGTTGCGATCGCGTTCAGCGACAACCTCTTGCCGGCTGCCGTCAGACGAACTTGCGACTGCGCCGACCGAACGGTCGGTGAAGCGCTCGGCGTGCTGCTGCGCGACACGGGACTTCGATTCAGCGTGGTGGGAAGCCAGGTGTTGATCGAGCCGGTGCCTCAGATCCAGCCGTCGCAGACTGAGCCGTCCAGTCTGGCCGAGCCGATCCACCTTGCCTCGGCGAGTTCTGTGACGAGTCTCGGAGCGGCGATCTCACGCGTGGTCGATCGACCGCTCGTGGCGGTAGTGGCCGGCCAGGTGGTCGACGAGCGCGCTCAGCCGATCGCCGGGGCGACCGTCATGCTGGTGAACGGCACCGCTCGTGCGACCACCAATGCGACCGGCCGCTTCAGTCTCGAAGTGCCTGACCGATCGGGTCAGAGTATCCGAGTGACCGCGATCGGATATCGGCCCCACGTGGAGCCGATTCCCTCAGGGTCGACGAGTGATCTTCGCATCGTCCTGACCCAGGTCGTCATCAACCTCGACGAGGTCGTCGTCACGGGCACGCCGGGCGGAACCCAGAAGCGCGCTCTGGGAACGGCCGTCGGTCAGATCCGCGCAGCCGAAGTCGTCGAGCTCGCGCCCGTGACGGACGTGGGCCAGCTGATGACCTCGCGCATTCCGGGTGTCTCTGTTCGTGCTCGACAGGGCTACGCTGGCGCTGGACCACAGTTCACGGTGCGGGGAACCTCAACGTTCTCGCTCAACGATCAGCCCCTGATCTATGTCGACGGCGTCCGGGTCGACAACCGGGCCAATACGGGTCCGATCACTCGCGGATCCTCTGGCTTCATGTCCCGGATGAACGACGTCAATCCCGAAGACATCGAGCAGATCGAGGTCATCAAGGGACCAGCCGCGGCCACGTTGTACGGTACCGAGGCGGCCAACGGCGTGATCCAGATCATCACCAAGCGGGGCAAGGCAGGCGACCGGCCTGTGCTCGAGCTGGCGGTGCGGCAGGGCTACAGCGCCCTGGCGAACCCCGAGGGCTGGTTTCCCGATGCCTACCAGGTCATCAACGGAGAGTTGCGGACCCTGAATCTGATCCGCCAGGAGAGCGAGCGAGGCACGCCCTTCTTCCGGACCGGACACAATCAGGGTTACAACCTGAATGCGAGTGGCGGCACCTCGACGCTGCAGTACTACCTGGGTGGTGAGTTCGATCGGGATGAGGGAGTGCTTCCGGGCAACGACGCTCGTCGTCTCGGCGCCCGCGTCAACCTCACGATTACTCCCTCGGACAAGTTCACGGCGTCGACCAACTTCTTCCTTGCCAGCGGGCACACCGCCATCGGCGACCCCTTCAACAGCGTGCTGTTCAACCTCTGGAGCGGGGTGCCCTCGCTTGCGGAGACGCCTCGGCGCGGCTTCTTCACGGCGCCGCCGGAGGTCATCAACGCCCTCCAGGAAGCGTGGCAGAGCACCGATCGGTTCACGGTCAGCACCCAGATGACCCATCGGCCGAATCGCTGGCTCAGCCACCGCGTCTCGGTGGGGCTCGATCTGACGAACGAGGAAGACGTCAACTTCCGGCGCCAGGCGAGTCCGGAACAGGCCGTGTTCTTCACGCCGCTGATTGCCTCGGGGGGCAAGTTCCTCAACCGTCAGCGCGTCTCCAACATCACGCTCGACTACGCCGCGACCGGTACCGTCTCGCTCAGCAACTCGCTGTCGTCGAGTACCTCCGCAGGGTTGCAGCACTACCGCAACCGGTATGCCAACGTCTACGCTGAGGGAGTGGGTTTTCCGTCAGCGGTCCTGCAGACGATTTCCGCCGCAGCGACGAAGCAAGGCAGTGAATCGTACGTTGAGAACGCTTCGGTGGGCGTCTTCCTGCAGGAGCAGCTGTCATGGAAAGACCGGCTGTTTCTCACCGGCGCCATTCGGGTCGACAACAACAGTGCCTTCGGGTCGGACTTCGACTTCGTCACCTACCCCAAGGCAAGTCTGAGCTGGGTGGTGAGCGAAGAACCCTTCTGGGGCGGCTCGCTCGTCAACCAGCTCAAGCTGCGGGCGGCCTACGGAGCCAGCGGTCAGCAGCCGCAGACGTTCGCGGCGATCCGGACCTACAACCCGACCTCTCGCGGCGACGGATCCTCGACGGTCACGCCCGGCGCGGTCGGGAATCCGCTGCTCGGGCCCGAGCGCGGCGCCGAGTTGGAACTTGGCTTCGAGGCGGGCTTGCTGAACGATCGTCTCAGTCTCGACTTCACCTACTACAACCGGCAGACGAAGGATGCCATCCTCAGTCGTCCGGTGGCGCCGTCCGGCGGGTTTACCACCGACCAGTTCGTCAACGTTGGCCGGATCGACAACTGGGGCCTCGAACTGCTCGCCACGGCGCGACTGATTCAGAAGCGCTCGTTGACGTTCGATTTGACCGCGAATGCGTCGACCAACAAGAACGAGATCGTCGATCTGGGCGGGCCCGAGATCATCTCGCTCGACGACGTCTACCAGCATCGAGTCGGCTATCCCGTCTATGGTATGTTCCACCGTCGCATCGTCCAGGCCGAGCACGGGGCGAACGGCATCACCACCAACGTCCTGTGTGATGGCGGGCCCGGCGCAGCGCCTGTACCGTGTGCCACGGCACCGCGGGTGTACTTCGGCTCGGCGGCCTCGAAATGGGAAGGCAGTCTGACCTCGACGGTCACGCTCTTCGGTCGACTGACGGCGTTTGCAACGCTCGAGACCCGCCGCGGTGCGCGGCTGATGGACGGCGACCGGATCGGTCGTTGCTCGGTGCGCATTGCCTGTCTCGAGAACCATCGCCCCCTGGAAACTGATCCGATTACGGCAGCCTACCTCCAGTCGTCGGGGATTCCGTGGGGGCTCTACAACAGCGACGCGACCTTTACCCGCCTGCGGGAGATCTCGCTCACCTGGGGCCTTCCCGCCAGCACGGCGCGCTGGTTTGGAGCGTCGCGGGCGCTCGTCTCGGCGTCTGCTCGCAACGTGGCGCTCTGGCAGAGGCTCTGGAGCGGCGACCCTGAGGTGACCTATGGCGCGGCCTATAGCGGGTCCTCTGCCCAGGTGCCGTCGACGACGAACAAGGATCGCATTCCGATGCCGGTTCAGTTCGTTGGCTCCATTCGCGTCACCTTTTGAGGAGATAGACCCATGGCCTCGACTGTATCAATGCGCCGGCTCGGCTGCACCGCTGCGCTGGTCCTGACCTCGGCGTGTGGCGCCCTCGAAAGCCTCCTCGAGGTCGACGTCCCGAGTCAGATCCCGGCCGAGCAGTTTGAAGTGCCGGCCAATGCGCCGCTGATCGTCAACTCGGTAGTCGGCGAGTTCGAGTGTGCGCTCTCACGGTTCATCGTCGCCGGCGGTTTGGTGGGCAACGAGCTGCGGGATGTTCAGGCCACCGGCGGTCCGGGAACGACGTGGGACCTCGATCGGCGCACCATCCCGCCGGTCGGCTACCACGCGGCCGACGGCTGCAACGGGATTCGCTTTGGTGTGTACGTGCCGTTGTCGACCACCCGCTGGCTGGCCGACAATATCCTGGCGAGCCTGCAAGGCTGGTCTGATGCGCAGGTGCCCACCCGTGCCGAGCTGATTCCGCGGGCCGCGGCGTTTGCGGGGTACAGCACGCTGCTGCTGGGCGAAGCGATGTGCAGCGTTGCCCTCGACGTCGGTCCGGAGCTGACCCGCGATGCCATGTTCCAGCGTGCCGAGGAGCGTTTCACCCAGGCCATCGCGGCGGCAACCGCCGCGGGTAACAACTCGCTGCTCAACCTGGCGCGGGTTGGCAGAGCGCGAGCCCGGCACAATCAGGCCATTCGCGGCGGCACCGTGGTCAGCGCAGCCAAGCTGGCGGAAGCGGGTGCCGACGCCGCCCTCGTGCCGGCCGGCTTCGTTTTCAACGCCGCCTACGTGTTTCCAACGGAGCGAACCGAGAACCGGATCTTCGGCTCGATCAACCGTCAGAGTCTGAATGCGGTCGAGGAAGTGTACCGGAACCTCACCTGGGCGGGCGTGCCGGATCCGAGGGTCGTTGCCGTCGATGCCGGACGGCCGGGCGCCGACGGCGTCAACCGCCTCTGGGAGCAGCGCAAATACACCGGTTCCAACAGTCCGATTCCCATCGCTCGGTACGCAGAAGCGCAGCTGATCATGGCGGAGGCAGCTGTGGCAGCGGGTAATCCCCAGGCTGCGACGAACATCATCAACGCCTTGCATCAGGCGGCGGGTATCCCGGCCTTTGCCGGCGGCGATGCGGCCACGGTCCAGGCCCAGATCGTCGAGGAGCGCAAGCGCGAACTCTTCCTCGAAGGCCACCACCTGGCCGATCTTGGCAAGTACACGATTCCACTCTTTCCGGCGGCGGGGCTGGCGTTTCAGGCGGCGGTCGGTGGCAACAACAAGGGCGGAACCTATGGCACCGACACCTGCCTGCCGCTGCCGAATGTCGAGCGGGACAACAACCCGAATCTCGCCGTGGCGCGCGATCGATGAGGATGACTCGGAGTGCCTGTGTCGCGCTCGCTGCGTTGCTCGCGATCGTGCCCGAGGCGGTCGCCCAGCGGCCCGCCGCGAGGACCGAGGCCTACTTTCCGACCCGGTTCGAGTGGGCAACCCGGCGTCCCGAGGATGTTGGCATGAACGCCGCGAGGCTCCAGGAGGTGGTTCGGTTTGCCGAGGCCAACGCCGGCAATCTGCACTTGAATGGCGACTCGCTGGCCCTGGTCCTTGCCAGCGAGCCCTACAATGAGATCGTCGGGCCGACCCATCAGCGCGGTCCCCACAACGGGATGGTCATCAAGAACGGCTACATCGTGCTGGAGTGGGGCGATACCCACCGGGTCGACTGGACCTTCAGCGCGACGAAGAGCTACCTGGCCACCATGGTCGGGTTGGCCTATGACGCGGGGCTGATCGAGCGGCTGACCGATCCGGTGCGGCGCTATGCTCCGGACACGCTGTTCGCCCCGCCGCACAACTCGGGGATTACCTGGGAACATCTCCTGCAGCAGACCTCCGAGTGGCAGGGAACGCTTTGGGGCAAGCCCGACTGGGCGGATCGCTACAATCGGGAGACGGGGCGCCGCCCGGTTCGCCCGCCAGGTTCGCACTACACCTACAACGACGTCCGGGTCAATCTCACGGCTCTGGCTGCCACCCACGTCTGGCGGCGTCCGCTGGCCGAGGTGTTTCGCGATCGGGTGATGGATCCGATTCAGGCCTCGAACACCTGGCGGTGGCACGGATACCGCAATTCCTGGATCGACATCGACGGACGTCAGGTCCAGTCGGTTGCGGGCGGAGCGCACTGGGGCGGGGGGATGTGGATCAGCACCAGGGATCACGCCCGCTTCGGTCTGCTCCACCTCAGACGTGGTGTCTGGGCCGGGCAGCGGATCCTCTCGGAACGGTGGATCGACCTGGCGACCACGCCCTCGGCAGCGAACCCCTCGTACGGCTTCATGTGGTGGCTCAACACCGGCAAGCGCCAGTTGCCCGCCGCGCCCGAGAAGTCGTTTTATGCAGCTGGTGGCGGCGGCAACTACGTCTGGGTCGATCCTGAGCATGACCTCGTTGTGGTGATTCGCTGGATCCCGGAACTCAACGGTCTGCTCGAAAAGGTGCTGGCGGCTCTCGAGCCGCCCGCCCGGAGTCGTTGATGACGCTCGACCGCCGCCGCTTTCTCCAGGTGGCCGCCGCCGGAATGGCCATGCCAGTCATGGCGCCGGCGGCTGGGCAGCATCCGGTCCTCAAGATCCGCCTCGCTGATCACCCGGTCCTCGCTACGGAACGCGGTGCGCTTCGGCTGCATCCGGAGGGGGCGAAGAGTCCGGTCGACATCCTGGTCCTGCCCGAGGGTGGCTACGCAGCGGTCTGGCCGATCTGCACCCATAACGGATGTCCGGTACGGCCCGAGGGCTGGGAGCTGTTCTGTCCGTGCCACGGCTCGATCTTCGCCCGCGATGGCCGAGTCCTGAGTGGTCCTGCGTACAAACCGCTGACGCGCCTGCCGTTGGTCGAGGCGCCCGGCGGCGAGCTGCATATCACACTGATCGACCCGATCGACCCCTGAGGTCGAGGTCCCCACAGGAGACTCGTATGCGTTCACGTCGCTTCCGTCCTGCCGCCAAGGCCTCTGCGGCAGCCGCGCTGTTCCTGGCGCTCGTTGCTGTCGGGGCCCACGCGCAGGCCAAAGAGTACATGTACATCCAGAACAGCCGAGGCGGAGACATCACGGTCATCGCGATTCCCGAGCACGAGATCGTCAGCACGATCCCGGCGTCGAAGATCGGCAAGGTGCCGGATGACGTCGTGCCGTCGCGCGATGGCACCAAGCTGTTCATACCGCGGATCGAAGGGCGCGACGTCGTCGTCGTCAGCACCGAGACGGAGGAAGTGCTCTTCACGGTGCCGGTCTCGGGGGTGCCGCATCATGTCACGGTCAGCGCGGACGATCGTTTTCTGTACGTCCCGATCTTCAGCGAGTCGTTCGTCGAGGTAATCGACATTCAGGCGCGCAAGGTCATCACTCGCGTACCGGTCGGCTACGGCCCCCATGGTACGCAGCTCTCGCCCGACGGGCGGCGCGTCTATGTCGGCAACATCCTCAGCGACCGGATCGCGGTCATCGACGTAGCCACCAACCGCCTGCTCAAGGGCATCGATCTGCCCGAGGGTGTCCGCCCGTTCATGATCTCCCCGGACGAGAAGAAACTCTGGACTCAGCTCTCCCGACTGAACGGCTTTGTCGAGGTCGATCTGACCACCGACCGCCTGACCAAGACGATTCACCTTCCGACGCTCGGCAAGGTGCTCCCCCCCGAGGCGACGGCCTCGTTCCCACACACCTACGGTCACGGCATGTGGCTGACCTCCGATGGCTCGCTTCTCTTCGTGGCGTCGACGGTCTACGATTTTGCGGCGGTGCACTCGGTGCCGTCCATGGATCTGATCGCGACCATTCCCACCGGCAAGGAGCCGGGCTGGCTGGCCTGCAACCGGACCGATACCTACTGCTACACCTCGAACCGGGGCGACAACACCCTGTCTGTGATCTCGGTGGCCGAACGCAAGGAGATCAAGCGGATGCCGGTCGGAAACTTCCCGCAGCGCATCAATACCGCGCTGGTGCCCCGCAGGAACGTCCGGAACTCGCGGTGAGGCAACGCCCCGTGCTGGCGGCGCTGGCCTGTGCCTGGCTGCTGGCCGTCATGCCGGTGGCCGCGCAGCAGCGGCCCTACTATCCGGACGCAGCCCCTGCCTGGGAGCGCCGCCGCCCCGCGGAGGTGGGCATGGATTCCGTCGCGCTCCAGCGAGCCGTGGCGTATGCCCTTGCCAATCCCTCGGGCTTGCTGGGGACGAAGACGGTCGAGGAAGCGATTGCCAGGCAGGAGCGGTCGCTGGCGGCCATGAACGAGCCGGACCCGCGGGTCATCGGCCCGTTCATGGTGCACAAGAACGTCAATGGGCTGATCATCCGGCGCGGCTACATCGTGGCGGAGTTCGGCGACACCCGGTTCGTCGACCTGACGGCCAGTCTCAGCAAGAGCATTCTGTCGCTCGCGGCCGGCGTCACCTTCGACCAGGGATTGATTCATCATGTCGACGACCGGGTCGGCGACTACGTTCGGGACGGCGGCTTCGACTCGCCGCAGAACGCCGCGATCACCTGGCGCCAGCTGCTGCAGCAGACAAGCGGGTGGGAGGGAACCCTCTGGGGCAAGCCGGACCTGAACGACCGTCGCACTCGACGCGACCCGACCACTCCGCTTCAGGCTCCGGGAACTTTCTGGGATTACAATGATGTCCGGGTCAATCGCCTGGCGCTGTCGCTGCTCCGGGTCTGGCAGCGTCCGCTGCCGCAGGTCCTCGACGACTACGTCATGAAGCCGATCGGCGCGAGCCCGACCTGGGAGTGGCACGGGTACGACAACTCCTGGGTCACGATTCGCGGTGTTCAGGTTCAGTCGGTCAGCGGCGGGGCGCACTGGGGTGGGGGCTTCTGGGTGAGTGCCGAGGATCTCGGCCGGATTGGCCTCCTCTACCTTCGCAACGGGCGGTGGAAGGATCGACAGATCCTCTCGCCGGAGTGGATCCGGATGTCGGTGACGCCGGCGGAGCTGCGCCCCGATTACGGTTTCCTCTGGTGGCTCAACACCGATCAGCGCATGGCCCGCAACAGCCCCGCGAGTGGCTACGCCATGCGGGGCGGGGGCGGCTTCTACTGCTGGATCGATCCGGTCAACGACCTCGTCATCGTCGTCAAAGCGATGGGCGGCAACCTGGGCGAATTTGTCGACCTGGTAGTGGCGTCGGTCCGGCGTTAACGCAGGGCCGCCCCAAACCGGAACTACCGCTGGTGTGAGTGGTGTCCCGGCCGCGCTCGCACGTGTACCGTATCGGCGAGCGTCAGGATATACCGTGCCACTGCAGTCAGCTGCGCATCGCTGAGGTGCGATTGCGGCGGCATGATCCCGAACCGCTCGATCACGTGCGGCGGCATGGCCGAGCGATCCGCAGCAGGCTCCTTGAGATACGCCAGCAGCGCGGGCACCGGGTCGGGGAAGCGCCGCATGTAGTACGCGGCCGCGTGCGAAATCGGCGGCGCGAGCTTGGCCGGCGGCGCGACCGAGTGACACATCGCGCAGACCGTCTGGAAGATCTGCTGGCCCTCGCTCGGAGGGTTTGCCTGCTGAGCGGCGAGAGCGCCCGTGGTCAAGAAAAGGAGGCCTGCAATAGCGAGCTGACTGCGCATAGCACGATGCTCCGGTTCGTGGGGTGCCTGGGGTGGCACGCTCAAGCTTAGGAACCCCGGCTCCACCCCGGCAAGCGGGACCGGACTGCTCGTAATTCCGCCCGCCCCCTCGCCGCGTGCCACCGTCTTGCCGCGCTCACGATTCCCAGCGTACGTTCCCGGATGCCCACCCCATCCCCGGACTCCCCGCTGCCCGCGCGACAGTTCCGGGTACCGCACACGCTGGTTCTGCTCTTCGGCATCATGATCGTCGCGCTGGTGGCCACCTGGATCCTGCCCCAGGGCGCCTTCCAGACTGCGCCGAACGAGGCCGGCCGCATGCTGGTCGTGCCCGGCACCTACGAGGTGCTGCCTGAGCGGGTCACCCTGATGCCGTGGGCGCTGCTGACCGCGGTGCCTCGCGCCATGGCGGACGCGCAGGCCATCATCTTCTTCCTGATGATCGTGGGCGGCGCCATTGCGGTGCTCCGCGCCACCGGCATGATCGACGCGGTGCTGGGCGTGATCCTCCGCAAGGTGGGCCACTCCCCGGCGCTGCTGATCACCATCGGCGTCAGCATCTTTGCCGTCGGCTCCTCCACCCTGGGCGCCTCGACCGAGTACATCCCCTTTGCCGCGCTGCTGGTGGCGCTCTGCTTGGCCATGGGCCTGGACACCATGACAGCCATCGGTATCATTGTGGTGGGCTACTGCATCGGCTACGGCGTGGCGGTAATGAACCCGTACACCGTGATTGTCGCGCAGAATATCGCCGGTCTCGATCCGGTGAGCGGGCTGGCCTTCCGGCTCGCCCTCTTCGTGCCGTTCGTGGCCATCGGGATTCACCATGTCTGGCGCTACGCCACCCGGGTGCGCGCTAAGCCAGCGGCCAGCCTGATGGCGGGCATTGCTGCGGAGCAGGCGCCGGTTACCGAGCACCCGCCGCTCAGCGGCGCCCGCGCGGTTATCGCCGTGCTGACGCTCGTGGCACTTGGCGCGATGGTGTACGGCATTCCCAACCAGGGCTGGTACCTGATCGAGCTCGGCGCACTCTGGCTTGCCCTGGCCCTGGTCGCCGGACTGATCGGGCGGCTCGGCCTCGACGCCATGGCAAAGAAGTTCACCCAGGGGGCCTGCGACCTCGCCGTGGTCGGGCTGCTGGTGGGCTTTGCCCGCTCGATCGCGCTGCTGCTGGAAGACGGCCGAGTCTTGCACACCATCGTGCACGGCCTGTCGGTGCCGCTGCAGAGGGTCGGGCCGGAGCTCGCCGCGGTGGGCATGCTCTTCGTGCAAACGGTCCTCAACTTCTTCATTCCCTCCGGCAGCGGCCAGGCCTTTGCCACCATGCCGATCATGGCGCCCCTCGCCGATGTCGTCGGCCTGACGCGGCAGGTCTCGGTGCTGGCCTTCCAGTTCGGCGACGGCTTCAGCAACATGATTCTCCCCACCAACATCGTGCTGATGGCGATACTCGGCATTGCCGGGATTCCCTTCGACCGCTGGGTGCGCTTCATCGCGCCACTGCTGCTCAAGCTGCTGGTGGCGGCCTCGATCACGCTCGTGATTGCCGTGATGGTCGGCTACCAGTGACGCTTCTCGCAGCTCTGATCGGCGCTCTCGTCGCCTGGGCAGGAAGTCAGGGCGGCGTGACCGTGGGCGGCGTTCCAGCTTTCGCCATCGCGGTCGCTGCGGCGTTTCTGATCCAGTGGCTCGTCTTCATTCCGTCCTACCGCTTCCAGACGGAAAAGTTCTTCGACCTGACGGGCAGTCTGACCTACCTGACAGTGGTCGGAATCTCGCTCTGGGCCAGCCGGCAGAATGCTGCGCTCGACGGGCGGTCCTTGTTGCTGGCAGCGCTGGTCGCGGTCTGGGCCATCCGGCTCGGCAGCTTCCTGTTCAGCCGAATCCACCGGGCAGGGAAAGACGACCGCTTCGACGACCTCAAGCCCTCGTTCGTCCGCTTCCTGAATGTCTGGACCATGCAGGGCCTCTGGGTCACTTTCACGGCGGCCGCCGCGCTGGTCGCCATCACGTCCACCTACCGGAAGGACCTGGACGGTTTCGCACTGGTTGGTACGCTGATCTGGCTGCTCGGTTTTGGATTCGAAGCCGTCGCCGATGCGCAGAAGAGCCGTTTCAACAGCGACCCGAGGAACAAGGGCAGGTTCATCTCGACGGGTCTCTGGTCTCGTTCTCGGCACCCCAACTACTTCGGCGAGATCGTGCTGTGGATCGGCGTGGCAGTCATTGCGCTCCCGGTTCTGCACGGCTGGCAGCGGATTGCGCTGATCTCTCCGGTCTTTGTCGCCGTCCTGCTCACTCGCATCAGTGGTATTCCACTCCTGGCGCGGAAGGCGGAGGCCAAATGGGGCGGACAGGCGGACTATCAAGCGTACAAGGAGCGGACACCCCTACTGATTCCCCGGTTGTGGTGAGGTGCAACGTATGAAGCTGGCCAGGCTCGTGTCTCTGCTCGGTGTGATCGTGATGGGCGCCGCGATTGCCAACGGCTTCATCAACGGCGACTTCTTCGGCGAAGGCCGTCAGCTGGCCGCGATGCCCTGGGGCATCGTCTCGCTGGTCGACCTGTACACCGGGTTCGTGCTCTTCTCGATGTGGATCATCTATCGTGAGGCGTCGGTGCCAGCGGCCGTCGCGTGGACCATTGCCATGATGCTCCTGGGCTTCTTTGCCGGCGCGCTCTACGCCTTCCTGGCGCTCGGAGCCAGCAACGGCGACTGGCGCAGGTTCTGGCTCGGGAAGCATGCCTGACGGCGCGGGGCGGGGCCGCGAACTGCTGGAGGAGTTGCGCGGCGTATTCGGCGCGGTAGGTCTGCTGGATATCCTGCTGCCGCCGCTGCTCTTTCTGGTTCTCAACGGACTCGCGGGCTTCAATGCCGCGATGATTGGTGCGCTGGGCCTCTCCCTCCTGATCGCCGCCGTTCGGCTCCGCCGGGGACAGTCGCTGGTCTACGCCTTGGGCGGGATGGGCAGCGTCGGGCTCGCCATCGGCCTGGTACTCGTCGTCGGACGCTCGGAAGGATTCTTCCTGCCCGGCATCGTCAATGGCGGGGTGACCGTTGCGCTTGCGCTCGTCAGCCTGCTGATCCGCAAGCCGATGGTGGCATGGACGAGTCACTTCGCGCGCCGCTGGCCGCTCGAGTGGTACTGGCACGATCGTGTCCGGCCTGCGTACACCGAAGTCACGGTGGCCTGGGCGCTGTTCTTCGGCTTGCGCTTGGCAGGGCAGATCGTACTCCTGCAGAGCAGCAGTATCAGCCGGATTGCGCTGATCAACACCTTGCTCGGCTGGCCCGCCATCATCCTGCTGCTGATCCTCAGCTACCTGTACGGTACCTGGCGCCTGGCGCAGCTGGGTGGTCCGAGCGTGGAGGAGTTTCGGGAGGGTCGACCCGCACCGTGGCGCAGCCAGCGGCGCGGGTTCTAGTGCGCAGGGTCCGTCCGGATCTGCGCCGAGCCTTCAGGGTGAGCTCACATGGTCGGCGTGAACATGATGTGCGCCTTCGGCGTGCCCGGCGACATCAGCCAGGGCTCGTTGCCGTGGGGGCGCTCCGGCAGGCCAGTGGACGCGCCCGTGGCATACGGGATGTACACCACGTACAGCTTTCGCGCCCCGCTGACCTCCCCCGCCTTGGGGTCGAAGCTGCCGCCGAAGAGCTGCCAGAGCGCCGCTGGTCCGGACGGCAGCTTGAGTTTGCCGCTCCGCGCTTCCGCGTAACGGACCGTATCGATCTGATCTGCAGGTGTGCCGGCTGCCCGGAGTTCGCGCCCGCGTGCCATGAACGGCTCCAGCGACTCGTGGTAGCACGAGACGTGAAAGCGCTGCTCTTTCGGGTACTGGGCCAGGCAGATCATGCCCTTACCCTCACGCAGGACGACGAACCGGCCCGCTCGATCGTAGCCCATCACCTTGGCGGTGGCCCGCATCTCCACAGGCATGGCCAGCACGGCTGCGGCGATTTGCTCGGCGGCGGGGGGAATGGCGGCCTCGCCCTGGGCCCGAGCTGAGCCCGGAAGGGCCGCGAGCGCGGTAATGATGGCGGCGCGAAGGGGAAAGCTGCTCACCGGATCCTCCGTTAGTCAGGGACAGGTCTTGACGTTGAAGCTATCACGGCGCCGATTCTCGCACCACGGTGCACTCCGGGGGAGCTTTCCCGCCCGGGGCAAGGGAGCTATCGTCCCTGGTCGTGATGACTGCCCGGACTGAATCCCGCTTTACCGCCGCCCTGTGTGTCACCGGGCTGTTGCTTGGTACGCTGTTCTTTGCCGCGTCGCTGGGCCCCGGGCTGCTGCCGCGAACCTGGGCCATGCAGGGCATCCTCTCGGGCTTCTCCCTTGCCATCGGCTACGGCATCGGCGCCTACGGCCGACGGCTCTGGCGCTGGCTGGAACTGCCGCGGTTCGGGGAACGCTGGCACACCGTCGCCGTGATCGTGGCCGGTACCGTTTGCCTCGGCGTGATGCTGGCCGCCCTCTGGCATGCCGCCGCGTGGCAGAACTCCTTGCGGGCGCTGATGGGTCTGGCGCCGGTCGACAGTGCCCACCCGTTTCGCGTCGGCGGCGTCGCCCTGCTCGTTTTCGGGGCGCTCCTCGGCGTGGCCCGCCTGTTTCAGATGACCTGGCGCTTCTTTGCGCGCAAGTTTGGCCGCTTCATTCCGCGGCGCGTTGCGGCACTGGCCGGCGTGGTGGCCGCGATTTTCGTCTTCTGGACCATCATCAATGGCGTGCTGTTCAGCCAGTTGCTGCGAAGCTTCGATGCCTCCTTCCAGGGCATTGACGCACGGATCGAGGCAGAGACCGCAGCGCCGGTCGAGCCCTGGAGGACTGGCAGCGGCGCCTCGCTGATTGCCTGGGAGGACCTTGGCCGCCGAGGCCGCGAGTTCATCGCGGCCGGGCCGACTCTCGAGAGCCTGCAGGCCCGCTTTGGCAGCACCGCACAGGCACCGCTTCGGATCTATGTTGGCCTCAACTCCGGCGAAACCATTCAGTCCCGCGTCGACCTCGCGATGGCCGAGCTGGACCGGGTGGGTGCCTGGGACCGCTCGGTCCTCGTCCTGGTCACACCGACCGGCACCGGTTGGATCGACCCGAACGCCATCGAGACCCTGGAACTCCTCCATCGTGGTGACGTCGCGACCGTGGCGCTCCAGTACTCCTACCTGCCGAGCTGGCTGTCGCTGATGGCGGAAGGGGAGTACGGCGCCGAGACCGCGCGGGCGACCTTCGCTGCCATCTACGGGCGCTGGACCAGTCTCCCGCGCGACCAGCGGCCGAAACTGTACTTGCATGGCCTGAGCCTTGGTGCGCTCAACTCGGCCCTGGCGGCCGATATCTACGACGTCATCGCTGATCCGTTGAACGGTGCGCTCTGGAGCGGCCCGCCGTTCCGCAGCGTGATGTGGCGCACGCTCACTGACCAGCGCGAGCCGTCGTCGCCGGCCTGGCTACCCCGGTTTCGTGACGGGTCGGTCGTCCGTTTCACGAACCAGACGAACGCGCTCGACCTGCCTGATGCGCAATGGGGTCCGATGCGCATCGTCTACCTCCAGTACGCGAGCGACGCGATAACCTTCTACGAGACGCGGGCAGCCTTCCGGCAGCCGGCATGGATGGAGGCTCCGCGTGGGCCCGATGTCTCGCCGGCACTGCGCTGGTATCCGGTCGTAACCATGCTGCAGTTGGCGGTCGACATCGTGGCCGCGGACAAAGCCCCGATGGGGTTCGGTCACGTCTACGCACCGGAGCATTACCTCGATGCGTGGGTTGCCGTTTCCGACCCCGAGGGGTGGGACAGTGCTGCGCTGCAGGCGTTGCGCGACGAGTTTCGCGCCAGGCGGTAGCCGGGCGGCTTCAATGAGCTCCGCCGACTCACCGAGTCACGCGTCGCCAGCCTGATTTCTGAATCCCGATCCGCCCGACCTGGACGACTCGCGCCCGGAAGGTTTCACGCATCACAGATCCGACTTGCCCCGATTGCGGTCCTTACTCAAGTGTCTTGCTCGGTCTCATCACTCGCGATACGTTGCGAAGTATCCCAAATCAAGGACGCCTCGTCATGGCACTCGTCTCACGAGCCCGAGCGGCATTGCTGCTGCTCGTGGTCGGCTCCAGTCTTGGCTGCTCGAACGATCGTCTCCGCGGCGAGGAGACGGCCGTGCTGACCGCTCCGCCAATGGTCCCGGCTCCCATCACGCGGCGCCATCCTGCCAAAGTCATCGTCAACCTCGAAGCGCATGAACAGACATCACGCCTCGCAGACGGCGTGGAGTACACCTTCTGGACCTTCGGCGGCACGGTGCCGGGATCATTCATCCGGGTCCGTGAGGGCGATGTGGTGGAGTTCCATCTTGCCAACCATCCTTCGAGCAAGAATCCTCACAACATCGACCTCCACGCCGTGACCGGCCCGGGCGGTGGTGCATCGGCGTCACTGGTGATTCCCGGTCAGCAGTCGATGTTCACGTTCTCGGCGCTGAATCCCGGCCTCTACGTCTATCACTGCGCGACAGCGCCAGTCGGGATGCACATCGCCAATGGCATGTACGGGTTGATCCTTGTCGAACCCAAGGCCGGTCTGCCGGCGGTGGATCGGGAATACTATGTGCAGCAGGGGGAGTTCTACACGCGCGGAAACTTCGGGGTTGCCGGTCATCAGCCGTTTGATATGCAGCGCGCCATCAACGAGGATCCGGCGTACGTCGTCTTCAACGGCTCGGTCGGAGCGTTGATGGGTGACAACGCCCTGACCGCGGAGGTCGGCGAAGTCGTTCGGCTCTACGTCGGCAACGGCGGGCCCAATCTCATCTCCTCGTTCCACGTCATCGGCGAGATCTTTGATCGCGTCTACACCGAAGGTGGCACCAGGAGCATCAACGAGAACGTCCAGACAACGCTGATACCCGCCGGTGGCGCGGCAATCGTCGAATTCAAGGTCGAGACCACGGGCAACTATATCCTCGTGGACCACTCCATCTTCCGGGCCTTCAACAAGGGCGCCATTGGTTCACTGGTGGTGGGCGGGGTAGCGGACAGCAGTGTGTTCTCCGGTCGCCAGTTCGAAGGCATCTACCAACCCGAAGGCGGGGCGCTGCAGCGGATGCCTGATGCGGCTGCGCCCGCGCCACCAGTTGCCCGGACGCCTGCTGAGCAAATGGCGATGGGTGAGCGGGTCTACGCGCAGAACTGTGCCGCTTGCCACCAGCCCAATGGTGCGGGGCTGACGGGCGCATTCCCGCCGCTTGCCGCCTCCGACTACCTCAATGCTGATGCGAGCCGCGCCATCGGCGTAGTGATCCACGGACTCTCCGGTCCCATTACGGTCAATGGGGCGCAGTACAACAGCTTGATGCCCGCGCTGGCCCTCAGCGACGAGGATGTGGCCAACGTGCTGACCTATGTATACGGCCAGTGGGGTAACAACGGGACGCGGGTGACAGTCGAGCAGGTCCGGCAGGTGCGTGCTGCAGGCGGACAGCGGGTAAACATGGAAGCGCACTGACAACGAACCCTCGAGGGCTTCAGCAGGTACCTCGAGGCTCCGCGCCCCCTGGGGCCATCACCCGTGGTTCCGCACTAGGGGCGCGGCCAGTTCGCTGATCGCACAGGTGCCGAGGCTCAGTCATGCCGTCGCGCCGCCGGCAATTGCCAGCCGCGCCGGATCGCCAGGAGCCGGAGCCCGAAGCACAGACCGGCGCCGATCAGCAGATCGCAGATGATCCCGCCTGATGTCGCCGTCGCGAACGACAGCACCAGCACACCAAACAGGTCGAAGCCGTGCCTGACACCGGCCAGTGCGCCGCTCAGCGCAAAGACAAAGGTGCCGCCCAGATCGAGCGCCGTGGCGAAGGGCGTTGCCATCAGTGGCTCGGACGACTGCATCAGACTCCTGTTTCGTTCCAGTCGCCCCAGGGCATCTGTCGTCTTCGGGATGATCGCGAGGCGATGGGCGTGGTCGCAGCGATCCGTTGAGACCTGCGTCACGTTGTCCGCCGCCCAGCAGCTTGTAGAACTCCACCAGGTGTTCAGGGCGAAACGTGTCGGCATCCGCAAGGATGAGGAGCGTCGGTGCCGTGATGGCAGCCACGGAAGCCGACCAACCGAAGGGTTGATTCGCGAACGCCTGGATACGGTCATTTCCGGTGCCCGGGATCGTCTCGCAGTTCTCCGGTGCTGTTGATCTCGATCCAGTATCCGTCGGGATCCTGAAAAAATATCTGTCGCACTCCATCGCTTCGCGTCTCGACCACCCTTGATGTGCCGGTCCAGTTGCCATAGGGAACGCGCTCGGCGTCGAGGCGCTCGAGCATACCGTCGAAGTGGCTGGTCGCCAGTCCCAAGTGGACGGCTTTATTGATGGTGACCACGCCACCTCGGTAATACTCGGCGGAGATCAGGTGCAGTTCCTTGCCCTCGCCGAGGGAGAACCACCGCACGCCTGGAGCGCGCGTTCCTCGAGAGATCTCGCGCAAGCGCAGTACGCGCTCGTAGAACTGAGCCGACCGCTCGAGGTTTGTCACGGACAATGCCAGATGGTTGAAGGTGAGCGCCGCTTGACGGCTGGGCTGCCCATGCGCAGCCAGCACCAACGCCAGGGACGCTGCGAGGATCAGGTTGCTTCTCATATGAGGACTCCGCTGAAAAGGCGCGCTTCCGGTCTTCGTGGCACCCTGCGAGGAGGAACTGCACTTCGAAACTAACACGACCCAGGCGCTCGCCCAGAGCGTCATGGGGGTGGATCCCGCGCATACCCCGGAAGAGCGGCCGGGTTCAGGCGAGCCTGGCTGGAAGACCTGGCCCGGCGGCAGGGCCCGGGCTCACCGCGAGGGCCAGCAGCTGATCGAGCGCGGAATTCCAGGTGAACAATCGGGCCGTGGAACGGGCTCGATCGCGGAGGAGCGCGACCGCTGCGGGGTCGCCCCAGAGTCGCTCCGCCCGCGCCACCAGCTCGGCCGGGTCGGTAGTTTCCAGCACCACTGCGTTGTGTTCCGCTTCTGCGTAATCCTCACCGGTTCCTCCGGTGAAGACGACGCCACCAGCGGCCATCGCTTCGAGCCCGACAAGGCCAAACGGTTCCGAGACCGAGTTTGCGAGCACCGCATCGGCGGTAGCGTACAGGAGACGGGCCAGGTCTTCCGATACCGGAAAGCGAAGGTCGATCACGTCCACCTCGTCGAAGCCACCCGCCACGACCGAGGCGGCAACAACATCCGGATCCTCCACCTCCGCCACCGCCAGGCCGCGCTCGGTCGCCGCGCTGGCCAAGCCGGTGCCCCGACCCGCCGGACCGCCGCTCCGGGCGATCAACTGGACCCGTTGGCCCCGGCGCCTGAGGTTGGCAATGGCGTCCAGTGCCTGATTCCACCCTTTCTCCGGTTCCCAGCGCGCCATCTTGAAGAAGAACGGACGCGTCGAGGGGTTGGGGCGCGGGGCGACCGCCTTGGCGAGCAGCCGCTCCGGGATCCCATTCGCGACTACGGTCGAATCCACGCCGCGGGCCCGCAAGATGGCCTTCATATAGCGACTGACCGTCATAATCGTCGCAGAACTCTCGAGCGCGGGCCAGTCGATCCGATCGAATCCGTACGGGTTGTTGGCGTTCCACAAGAGCACCGCATCGGCACGAATACCCCGGTGCCGGAGCCGCTGGTCGAGGGCGACGGTGAACGGCGCGGTCTGCCACTCCTCGGCAAGTACTATCGGCGCGGTGACCCGTGCTCGAGCTGGAGCGATCACCCGGTCGATCAGGTAGTCAGGAAGCGCACTGGCGAGGTCGCGGAGCTTGCCCTCCTCCCCATCATAGCAGCCTCTCGGGTGGTACCTGCTGATCCATTGGCCCCAGCGATGGAGTGTCAGGAGCCCGTCGGCCCGCGTCTCGGTCGCCGGCAAGTCGGGGTCACCAAAGAAGATCAAGTGGGTCTGGATCTGCCGGGCCACGAGGACCTCGGTCAAGCCGGCGAGGCGGGTGGCGAGTCCTCCGGCCTGCGCGTAGGGATCGGGGCCCTCGAAGGCTACCAGGACAAACTCGACGGGAAGCATGGGCGCGATCATCGGAGTCCTCGCTCGAAGCGGCGCAGCATCGTCCAGCGGGCCTGGAGAAAGGTCGCGGCTTGGTGGTGAGGTACCGATGGAGTTCGGATGAAGGAATCTTCCGGTGCAGCACCTGGCGCGGGGCAGGGCATCGATGCCGGCGGGTCCTCGCGACGGTGGCCCACTGATCGATACGATTTAGGCAAATTTCATTTCGGGTTCATAGGACGGACGCAATATTGGGCGCGGTACCGACCGGCTCACGTCAACGGTGATCTTCGCAACCATCGGAGGTGTCATGCGCCGCCTTACCGTCTTCCTGTCGACGATCGCACTTCTCGTCCCCGGTGCCCGGGTCAGCGCGGCCCAATCCCCCGACTCACTCACCGGCGCGTACTTCCGGTTCGGCGGCAACCTCACCGTGGCTGCGGCGGACCACGAAGCCTTCGGACTGGTGGTCAACGGAACAGCTCAGGTCCAGGGGACCGTCAAGACGCTGGTCGTGATCAACGGAACCGCGCGGCTCGACGGCGGGCGAGTCCAGGAGCTGGTGGTGGTCCGGGGCCGGGTCGAACTGGTCAACGGAGCGGAGATCGCAGGGCCGGTGCACTTGATCGACGCGACCCTCGACCAGGATCAGGGCTCGCGAGTCCTCGGCCAAATCGACCGCGGCGTCACCACCGAGATCGTCCATGGGCTGGCGGTCGTCGCGGCTCTGGCGGCGCTCGGTCTCGCCATCGCCATCGTGCTGGTGGCGTTGCTGGCGGCGGCGATCGCACCAGTCGCGCTCCGCACCGCCGGAACCGCGCTCGCTACGGAGCCGGGTCCAACCGTGCTCGCTGCCGTCGTGGTCTGGGTCGGATTGCCGCTGCTGGCGGCGCTCCTCGCGACGACTGTCATCGGCATCCCCGCCGCGATCGCTCTGATCGGGTTTCTCCTTCCCGCCCTCGGCCTTATTGGGTTCGTCGTGTCCGGTACCCGGCTTGGCGATGCGTTGACTCGTCGGGCTCGCGGCAGCAGGGAAGATGGGCGTCCGTTCCTGTCTGCGGCGGCGGGTGTCGGAGTATTGCTGCTCGCGGCCCAGCTCCCGGTGGTCGGCGGCTTCGTCGGTTGCCTGGCCGGCGTACTGGGCGGCGGAGCGGTGGCGCTACTGCTCTGGCGGAGTATGCGGCACGGGGGCACCCTGCAGGGGGCTTCCGCCGAGCCAGCTGCACCGCACCAGCACGCCTGACGATCAGAGCGCCGCTATCGCCCTGAATGGGAGGACGGTCAAGGCGCGTCGTAGGCAGTGAGAGCCATCGGCAGCGCTTGGGTCGCAGCGTTGCCGACCGCCGGCAACCCAATCAGCACAGCGCTGATGACCTCGTCGCGAGTAGCGCCAGCCTGCTTGGCCAAGCGGGCATGAAATGGCACGCCGCTCTCGAGACGCACCGCGGCAAGCACCGCCAAGTACGCCAGCGCTGCGGTCTTCTTGTCGAGTTTGGTGGCGTTCTCGAGTCCGCTGATGCCTGTCATCCAGGCGCTCGCGTGATTGGGCGCTTGCGTCAGAAAGGCCTGAAAGGCCGCACTAATGCCCGGGACCGCGGTCGGTGAAGTCATGTGATGCCCATGAAAGGTGGTTGTGAGTGAATACACGCGCTGCCGATTGGCCGCGCCATCGTCAGCCAACATAGGGCGCGGCCGCGACTTCGGAAGCCATCAGAAGCTTGCAAAGCCTCGCCGGACGGCACAGCAAGCGCCAGGCGCATCGGGCCTGGCCTCACTACCAGGACGCCGACGCTCCGGCCCTTCTGCCGATCAACCGACCAGCAGATGCGGCGGATCACCTGCGCGGTACTCATCCATCCACCAGTGTGGGTCGCTCACGGCGACGTGTGTCACGCCATCGGTCGGCGGGACTGGACGTGACCGCAGCGGCTCGCTCAGCTGGACGAGCACGCTCTCCGGCTGGGGAAAGCCGCGGGTGATCGAGCGGACCGTGTTGCCGAGCGCGAGCTCGCGGTCGAGCAGGGTCCGTAGTGCCGGGTGGTAGTCCGGGGGAACCTCAGGCAGCGTCGGCAGGTTCGTCATCCAGGCTCACAGTGCTTGATGGCGAAGGCCAGAAGATACTCGGCTAGGTGAACGCCGTGTGCGCGTGTCGTCGCGATCTTGAGATCCTCTCAATCTCTCTCCGAATGGAGCCTTCGGGAACCCCGGAACGTTTCAGCCCGTGAGGTGTCCCCCTCGGTGCGGTGACTCGTCCCTCCAAGCCGCGGCACGGTCGTCGATTCGCGGCTACCGCTTCACCGCGAAGTAGTAGTGATTCTCGCCTTCGTCCCGTGCGGCGGCTACCCACGTCATGCCGGCATCGCGCAGCAATCGCTCATAGGTCTGCGCGCCGAGTGACTGCGACTGGCGGTTGGTCATGGCATCCAGCCACTCGAGAGGCTCTTTCGGGGCTGTGAAGAGGAAACAGCCTCCGGGGTTGAGCACGCTAGCCACCTTGTCGATCACGAGTGCTTGCGCTGCTGGTTCGAGCAGGAACAGGAGCCCCCAGGCAAGCACGCCATCGAAGGTCCGATCGAAGAACGCCGACGCCTCGACCGTGTTGTGCTCGATCGGCGAATCCGGGAAGCGCTCGCGGAATGCAGCGACCATCGCCGGTGATGCCTCGACGGCGTAGGTCGCGAGGCCGGCTTCCTGCAGGATCCGCGTGCTCGGCTCACCGGGGCCGGAGCCGAGATCGAGGACTGTTGCACCTGGGGGAAAGGCATCCGCCCACGCGCGGACCGTAGCAGCCCCAACCGCGTCGCCGACTAGGGGACGGGTGCCACGTCTGGCAACGTAGATGCTCGCAATTTCCTCGTATCCGTTCGAACCATCCTCGCTCATTGGCACCAACCTGATTGTCGACCGCGTAGGACTTGCTCAGCTTAGCCGCCAAGGTGCCTTTGCTCATCGTGGGACCTGAGGCGTTCTGGGAGCTCCTGATGGCCCGCCCTCAAGACGAGTGATGGACGCCTCCCAACGCATCTGGGTTTCAGCGGCGGCCGGCTAGGAACCAAGCGGCCGCGCCATCCACAATTCAACATGGGGCGCGGCCGCGACCCCGGAAGAGGCGGCTCGCCCGGCCGCCGGCTGCAAACCCATGTTATGCCGCACGCGCAGCTAGAGCTCGTCCTCCAGGTCCGCCGCATCCCACTGCCGGCGACCATGACGCACCGTCAGGACCACGAGGCGCCGGGGTTCCACGCGATAGATCACCCGATACGCGCCGTGCACGACCTCCCGGAGGTCATCGCGGTTGATCGCCTCCGGCACCCGGCGGCCGCGCCGTGGGTGGTGACGGAGCGTCGCCACTCGCTCGAACAGGGCCGTGACCCAGCGAGAGGCGGCACGGGGACGATCCGCCGCGATGTACTCGGCAATCTCGGTCACTCGGACGAGCGCCCGAGGGGCCCAGATGACCCTCATCCCCGCAGGCGCGCCAGTACCGCGGCTTTGGCCTTAGCATGCGGGAGGCCTTTCCCGGCAGCCACTTCGGACTCCGCGACGCGGATATCCTCCAGAAGTTCCGCTCGGTCGAGCAGGGCTTCGTACTCACCAGCGTCAACCAGAACAGCGGCACTCCGGCCGTGCAGCGTCAGAATGACGGGCCGTTTGGTGTCCTGGACTTGCCGCACGACGGCCGCCAAGTTCGCGCGGAAGTCAGCTAGCGGACGAATATCTTGGGTTGGCCGGACTCGGGCCATCGGGAGGCTCCAGCAAAATGTACGATATAATGTACATATGATCTGGTCTGATCGCCAAATCCGCTTGCGGCAATCTTTGGTGCGGTATAACACGGCAGGTACCGCTGCTTTTCGCCGCCGGACTGCCACAACCGCGCCGTTACTGCGGCACAAGACCCCCGCATAACACCAGGCCCGGCCCCCCTGTCATATCAGCAGGACCGTCCGCTGCTCGCCCCACGGCCAAGCGGCTGCCATCGAGGCCCTGGGATAGGAGCGGCCCCGTCGAGCGGCCAACACGCATCCCTCGGTCTGGAGACGCAACCTTCGCCCCGACCGGTGCATCTTTAGGTTATGCGCGCGGCCCTCCCGCCGGGGCGTTTCCTCGGGCACCCCTTCCGAACCTATGTCACCCCGGACCTCCGGCTGACAGATATCCGGTACACCGCCGGCGCCCCCGCGCACGCCCACGAACGACCCTACCTCTGCCTGATCCACGGCGGCCGCTATACCGAACGGTTCGGCCGCCGCCAGCGGATCTGCGAGTCGCTCACTGTCGCATGGCACCCGCCCGGCATGCAGCACACGATTACCCTCGAGCGCCCGGTCAACGCCCTCAATCTGGAGCCCGGGCCGGCCTGGCTCGGCTGGATGCTCGATCACGGCTTTGCCACCGACGCCCCCTCCGACACCCGGGGCGGCCCGGTCGCCGAGGCCGGGACCCGCCTCGCCGCCGCCATGGAGCAGGGGGGAGACCCGCTGACCGTCGATGCTCTCACAGCCGAGGTCGTCGCGGCGCTCTGCCGGTTCCAGGCCGCCGAGTGCGGTCGCCGACCCGGCTGGTTGGCCGACGCCCCGGATCTCTTCGATGGCGACAACTCGGCGCCGCGCTCGCTTCGGGATCTCGCCGCCGCGGCCGGGGTCCACCCGGTGCACTTCGCGGCCGTCTTCCGCCGCTGCTACGGTTGCTCCGTCGGCGACTACCTCCGCCGCCGCCGCGTAGCACAGGCTAGGCGCTCCCTGGCCGAACTCGATCGCCCGCTTGCCGAGGTAGCGGCGGCCGTCGGCTTCGCCGATCAGAGCCATCTGACCCGCGCCTTCAAGCGCTACACCGGCATGACTCCCGGTGCCTACCGCACCTCGCTGGCCCGCCACTCGGCGTAAACCGCATTCCGCAGTGAACTGATTTACAATGTAGTCACATGTAACTACATTGTTTGTCATGCGTACGGTCGGGGTTCGAGAGCTCAAGGCTCATCTGAGCCGCATTCTGCGGGAGGTGCAGTCGGGTGAGGCTGTGCTGGTTACCGATCGCGGACGGGTAGTTGCCGAGCTCCGGCGTCCGGGGGGCTCCAGCTGGATAGACTCGCCATTGCGCCGCACCTTGGCCGGGATGGCGGCAGAGGGACAACTTCGGCTTGCCGAGCCATCGCCCGACCCATATCCGCCCTCACCCGTGACATCTCCCCCTGGGACCGCCCTCGAGCTGTTAGCCGAGGATCGCGGCGAACAATGATCGTTTATGCAGAGTCGAGCGGGATCCTTGCCTGGTTGTTGGGTGAGCCGACTGCGGAAGCGGTGCGGTCGACCCTGACGAGTGCGGAGCGAGTCGTTGCGTCATCGCTCACAGCCGTAGAGTGCGCTCGCGGCCTGGTGCGCGCCCGTGCCAGTGGCCGCATCACCGCAAAGGACGAGCTAGCCGCACTCCGCCTCCTCGATGTTGCGGCGGCCAGCTGGGATGTCCACTTGCTTACCGACCGGGTCCTGGCCCGGGCTCGCGTCCGGTTTCCGGTTGAGCCGGTCCGCACGCTCGACGCACTCCACTTGGCCACCGCGATCCGTTTCTTCGAAACCCTCGGTCCCGTGACCGTGTTGTCGTTCGATGAACGGATTCGGGCCAACGCCGCTGCGCTCGGACTGGACGTGCTGCCCGACAGTCAGAGCTGACGGTCTATCACCCTAGCGCGAGGCTCGACTCGCCTGGATTGCCCCAGCGTGGAGCCGGTCCAAGGCCGCCCGATCGAGCCAGCGCCCGGCGAGCACCACCCCGATCGGCCGGCGGGCGGCCTCGAGCGTGGCAACCGGGTCGCGTTCGAGCACCAGCAGGTCCGCACGAGCACCCACCGCCACCACACCACCCCTGTAGCCTCGATCAATGCCCGCCGCAATCCACTCGGCCGGGTTACGGGTGGCGGTGAGCAGAGCTCCATGTCCACCCAGCCCAGCCGCCGCAAGCTCGGCGAGTTCATCGTGCAGAGAGTAGCCTGGAAACATCAGCGGCAGCGGCGTGTCGGTGCCCGCCAGCATCCGAACCCCGACCGCGCCGAACGTCCGGGTCAGGGTGCGGAGGAACTGGTACCGCGTCGCAACGTTCGCGGCGCCGGCAGGGTCCCGCCTGGTGTAGGGGTTGGACGCGGTCCAGATGCCGTGGAGGAATCCGTTCAGGTACGCCGCCTCAGGCAGCGCGAGCGACGAGTCCGCACCCGTCGCACGACCCCACTGCGCCGCAATACCGTGGAACATCGCCAGGTTCGGAGTCAGCCAGACGTCGGCGGCAACCATCCGGGCGGCAACGGCGGCCAGATCAGTCGTATCGCCATCACGGAAATGGGTGTAGATGAGCTCCTCACCGTGCGCCACCATTGCCTGGCGCGCATCGATGACTGCGGCAAACGGCAGGTTGCGGGGCGCGTGACCCATGACCGGAATGCCATGGCGCCGACCCGCGTCGGTCAGCGCGCGATGCGTTTCCGCGGTCATGTTGCCGTAAACCTTGACCATGTCGTAGCCGACCCGCTTGTGCTCCTCGACCGCGCGGACCGCCTCCTCGGGCGTGCCGATCGCGGGATTGTTGGTATACGGGCCCGTCGTGTAGATCGCGGGCCCGACCAGCTCCCCTCGGCGGACGCGTTCGCGGAGGGCAACATGCTCGGGACGGCCCTGGAGGTTGAAGACGGTGGTGACGCCGTGCACGACGAACAGAGGTAGCCACTGCTCGGGCGTGCCCTCGAGGTGCACGTGCGCGTCGGTCAGCCCCGGTATGACGGTCCGACCCTGCACCTCGACTCGGCGCGCCCCGGCCGGAATCGGGGTCGAGACGCGCGGCCCGACCGCCACGATCCGGCCGCCGCGAATCACGACCGTCTGATCCGGCGCCAGCCGGTCGTCCAGCATGGTGCGAACCGAGGCGCCGACCAGCGCAAGCGCGGAAGTGTCGGAGGCCGGCAGAGTCTGAGCCGCCGGGGCGAGAGGCATGGGGGCAGGGGCCACCGCGGCAAGGGCGACGACGATCGAGTGCAGTAATGTCATGATATGTGGTAACTACGAGCCCCGACCCATCTCTGTTTCGCCCCATGCCCCCTGGCGCCGCGACGGGTCATTCCGTCGCCTCCGGCGACTCGGCCGGGGTCTTCGAGCCGGCTTGCTGGCGTTCAAGACGGCTGGCGACAGGGGCGCTATGTTCTCCAGCATGACCAATCCGTTTCGGCGCCTTGGCGCCCTCGCCCTCGTCGCCCTCGTGGCGATCGTTGCCCCCGCCGCAGCCCAGCAGGAAACGCCCGCCTCCCGCCAGCTGGCGCGCTGGCTCGAAAGCTTCAACGCGAACGATCGTGCAGCGCACGAAGCCTTTCTCAAGGAGAGTTTCCCGTCCCGCGCAGCAAACGCCGGGCAGGAACTCAATTTTCGACGGCAGACCGGCGGCTTTACCTTCATTCGTCTGACCGAGACCACTCCGACGCGCGCCGTCGCCTTGCTGCAGGCGCGTGACAACGACGCCTCCCTGGTGCGCGCTACCGCCGAAGTCGAGGCGGAAGCTCCGCATCGCCTCACCAGCCTGCAGTTGCAGCCCGGCGTACCGCTCGAGACCCCGATTGCCCGTGCCGGCAGCACCGCCGACCTGGCAAAAGCCGTCAAGGCCGAAGGCGACCGGCGAGCCGCTGAGGATCGCTTCACCGGGGCAGTGCTCGCTACGCACAATGGCAAGGAAGCGGTCTCCGGCGTCTGGGGCCTGGCCGATCGCGCCAAGGGTACCCGCAATACGACGGACACCCGCTTCCGGAACGGCTCGATGAACAAGATGTTTACTGCCGTCGCGGTGATGCAGCTCGTCCAGGCAGGGAAGGTCAAGCTCGACGCGCCGATCGGGACCTATATCAAGGACTACCCGAATCAGAACGTGGCAACCAAAGTCACCGTCCATCACCTGCTGACCCACACCGGCGGCACCGGCGACATCTTCGGGCCCCAGTTCATGGCCAACCGCAACACCCTGCGCACTCACGACGACTATCTCAAGCTCTACGGCGAGCGCGATCTGCTCTACGAACCCGGCGCCCGATTTCAGTACAGCAACTACGGTTTCGTTCTGGCCGGCATCGTGATCGAGCGGGTCAGTGGAAAGAGCTACTACGACTATGTCCGCGACCACGTCTTTCTCCCGGTCGGCATGACGCGGACCGGCTTGGAGCCCGAGAGCGAAGCGGTCGAAGGTCGGGCCATCGGCTACCTGCGTGGCCAGAGCGGCGACTGGGAGCCCAACACCGAAACGCTGCCCTGGCGCGGTACTGCGGCTGGTGGCGGCTACACCACCGTCGGCGACCTGGTGCGCTTTGGCAACGCCATCACGGGCAACAAGCTGCTCGACGCGAAGCACACCGATCTGCTGCTGACCGGCAAGGTCGACGCCTTCGGCGGGCGCTACGCCTATGGGTTCATCGAAAGGACGATCAACGGCCAGCGCGCTGTCGGCCACGGCGGCGGGGCACCCGGCATGAACGGCGATCTCGAGATCTTCCGGGATACGGGCTGGGTGGTCGCGGCTCTGGCCAACCTCGATCCGCCCGCCGCGGAGCGGATGTCGATGTACACCGCCAACCGGTTCCCGGTGGCCGCTAACCCCTGATTCCGCCCCAGCGCCGCGGGCCTCCCCGGCCCGTGGCGCAAAGCGCGCCTCGCGTTGCACCCCACCAGTTCGCTTGCTAGGTTGACGGGACATCAACCTTGCTTCCCTCCTGGTTCGAAACCATATGAGACAGACGCGTCGTGGGGCTCGTGGATTGTGGTCCGTATTGCTGGTGCTCGCGGGGGTGAGCGGGCTGGCCGGATGCGGACGCGAGCCGCTCCGGGTCTCGGTCCTGATCGATGATGTCGTCCTGATCGACGGCACCGATCGCGGCGCCGTGCCCGGGATGTCGATTGCCATCAGCGGCGATCGCATCGTCGCGATCCGCCCGACGGGCGGGTTCGAGGACGATTCCGTCGCCGTGCGGGTCGACGGGAAGGGGATGTATCTGATCCCGGGCCTCTGGGACATGCATACCCACCAGGGCGGCTACAAAGAAATTGGCTTCCCGCTCTACCTCGCCAACGGCGTTACCACGGTGCGCGACGTGGGCACCGACCCCCAGCAGATAGGCTATTGGCGTCAGGAGGTACGGGCCGGTCGAACCCTGGGTCCGACCATTCTGATGGCGGGCCCGATTCTCGATGATCCCAAGGTGGTCGAGGTGGCGCCGAGTGGTCGGGTGGGGCTCAGCACCGCGGCGGATGCGGAGCGAGTCGTCGATTCCCTCGCGGCCCTTGGGGTCGACATTATCAAGGTCCACTCGCTGCTCTCACGAGAGCCGTACTTTGCGACCCTGCGTCAGGCGCGCAGGCACGGCCTCGCCGTGATCGGCCACGTTCCAGATGAGGTCACCGCGCGCGAAGCAATCGACTCCGGGCAGCGGACGATCGAGCATACCTTTGGCCTCGCCTTCGAGAATGGCGCCCAAGCCTCGGCGGTCCGAGCGGCCTTTCAGGCCGAAGCAGCCGAGATCCGGGCGACGGTCGAGTCGGGGCGGGAAATCGTCGAGCGTGTCTTTGCCAGTAAGATCGCAGCAATCGATTCAGCGATTGCCGTGTCCGACTCGGCCGCCGCATGGGAGTTTGCGGAATACGCGGCCAGGAAGGATGTCTGGTTCGACCCGACCTTCGTGGTGGCGGAGAACAGGTATAGACCAAACGACCCGTCGCTGCGCAACCTGCCCGAGCACCGCTATCTGTTGGGCGGGCGTCGCCCGCCGTCGTCACCAATCGATCGCGCTGCCGGCGAGGCGGAACGAGCTCGCTGGAGCAGGCTGCTCGCCTCGTTCAGGCCGCTGGTCCGGGCCGGGGCCAAGTTTATCGCTGGCACCGATGTGCCGGTGACGCCGCTGGTGCCGGGGTTCAGCCTGCACCGCGAGCTGCAGGTGCTGGTCGACCTCGGCATGACGCCGCTCGAGGCCCTGCAGGCCGCGACCCGGAACGCTGCGCAGGCGGCGGGCCGGCCTGAGAGCGGTACCGTAGTCGAGGGCAACGTTGCCGACCTGGTGCTGCTGCGGCTCGATCCGCTGGCAGACATCGGCAATACCCGTACGATCGAGACGGTCGTCGTGCGGGGTCAGCTGCTCGAACGTTCGGTCCTGGACCGCTTGCTGCAAACTGCCGAGACCGCCGCGCGACAGTAGCGCGACCATGCAGGAATCTGGTGAGCCAGCTGCGCGTCTGGCTTGTCGTGGGGACCGCTGACACGTGTGTCGAGTGGGATGAACCCGGCAAAGTGGGGAGTCTCGATGAGCACGAAATGTCACAGAGCGCGACGTGGAACCCCGTTGGTGCGCGCAGCCGGCGTACTTGGCCTGGCGGTGCTGATTGCGAGTTGCGAGTCAGTCGGACCGTCCGACCTGACCTATGGACCGGTTCGTACGGCGCTCAGGCTCGAACCGGCCATCGTCAGACCTGGCGAGCAGTTCACGGTACGAGTCGAGTTGATCAATCAAAGCGACGAGCCAATCGTGCTCGCGACGGGAATGAGCTGTCCGTTCTATGTGGCGGTTCGGCCGGGAGGCAATCCGTTGAACGGCCCGTTTCCCGGCGAGGGCTTTCCGGGGGCTGGGTACCCGTGTCTCGCGATCGGCAGCTCGATCACAATCCCAGCTAGGGGACGATATGTGGGTGGCCCGGTCGTGACGGCCAACGTCCCACCTGGCGACTTCGTGGTGGAAATCGATTGGACGATTTCGCAGCCGCCGTTTCGACCCCTCGCGGCGAAACTCAAGGTTCGACCATGACGAGGCTGATGTCCCCCGGTTCGGTTACCGTATGGCGGGTCCGGCGGCCGTCAGTTCAACCGTAGTTCGCTGAGGCGTGAGAGGAGCGGCTTGCAGATGTCGAATCGCGCAGTGTTGGGTACACTCTTCGTGCTGGTTGGGGGTGGGTTCGCGGTCGGCTGTGCTTCTGCCGGCCCCTCGTTCGATAACGGCGACCTGCGTGCCGTTCTGTCGATCGAGCCCGGGAGCGTGACAACGAACCAGCAGTTCGACGTCCGAGTCGACCTGACGAACCTCGGCAAGGAGTCGATCGATCTGCAGACCCGCGGCTGCCGTCCGCTCAAGGTCACCGTCGGCAACGGCGGCGGGTCGGAGCCCGGCGCCCTGGTCCTCGAGCGGCTGGACCTCTGCACCCCGCTCGGCGCGATCGAGACCATCCTGCCTGGTGCGACGATCTCGCTTCGTCAAACCCTGACCACCCGAGAGCGACGCGGAACCTTCGACCTTCGAGTCGAGTTCAATTTCGATGAGGGCTTGCCGGCGCTGGCCGGAACGCTGCGCATAGACTGACCGGACGAGTCACGGGGTCGAGGGAGGGTCGCACCATGCATTCGAATGATCTTGCCCGCAGCCTCTCGTCGCTGCTCCGGGAGCTGGTGCACGGCACCCGGGACGGCTCCGGATTCGTGCTGAACCCGGGCGATCCCGGCCTGCTCGACTCGCTCGACAAACTCTCGGCGATGGAGGCGTCCCGGTCGTCAGGCGGCGGTGCTACGATTGCCGGGCACGTTGACCACCTCCGCTATGGTATCTCGCTGCTGAATCGCTGGGCCGCGGGGGAGAACCCATTTGGCGACGCCGACTGGACCGCGGCCTGGGCTACGACCACCGTCAGCGAGGCGCGCTGGGCCGCACTGCGCGACGAGCTGGCAAGCGAACTTGCCGGATGGGCGGAGGCCCTGGCCTCGCCCCGCGAGATCAGCGGTATCGAGCTCGACGGGGTGCTCGGCAGCGTGATTCACCTGGGCTACCATCTCGGCGCGATCCGGCAGATCAGCGCCGAGTCGCGGGGGCCCGAGGCGACCGCAACTCAATAACGCTCAGGTCCAATCAGCCACCCTCCGGTTCGATGCCAGGCCCGGGCTCAGCTACTTCGCGACGCGATCGAACCTCATGCCCACGACGCGCCCTGAGCCGGCCGTGATCGCCGCAACCTTGCCATCCCTGCCACGGATTGGTCGAAGCACGAAGCCGAGCTGACCGGACGACGTGTACATCTCCTCGAACACCGGATTGAGTCGTGCGGGTGGAAACTTCCAGCGGTGCAGGGTCAGGGTGTCGCCCGCGGCCTTGATTTCCCAGGTCACGTTGAGCTCCTCGCTGTGGTAGCGGCCCACCAACGCGGCGCGTGCGGCCGGGGTCGGGGTCCACGGCGCCACCTTGCGATAGATGCTGGTTTCGCCGGTGCCGGCACGCATCAGGACCGTGCCATCGGGGCGGAGCGTGAGCGATGCGGGTCCGTTGCCCAGCAGCAATTTGCCTTCGGTACCCGAGACTCGAAGCCTCGTGACGTTGCCGCCCAGCGACCGCCACCCGGCGCCATCGCTTTCGACCACGATCGAGCCGGTCCCCTCGGTGCTGTCGCTCCAGTAGAGGCCGAGGTGTTTCGCAACTGCGGCGGCGGTGGCCTGCGCGGGCACCGGCGGTTCCGGGCCCAGTTCGTCGGCGAGCAGAATGTCCGCGATCTGTTCGGCCAGACGACCGGGGTTCGTCGTCCCGGAACTATTGCAGAGCACCGCAACGCCCGAGCCGGTCCGCGGGAAATTGACAAGGTATGAGGAATAGCCCGGGTCCCCGCCGCTGTGGCTGAGCGTCGGGGCGCCGCGGTAGGTGCCCACGAAGATGCCTAACGCATAGGAAAGGGTGTCGCCGTTGGCGAGGACCCCGCGGGTGGCGAGCATGTCGATGCCGGCTCGGCCGCCCACGACGCCGTTGGTGAGCTGATCCTGCCAGCGAGTCAGGTCGGTCACGGTCGTGAACAGGCTGGTGGCGCCGGCGTTCGAGTAGTTCGGATTGGTCTCCTTCCACTCGCCGTTGCGGAAGGTGTGACCCCGGGTCCGGAGCGGCACGATATGGAGATTGTCGTCGTGGAAATGGGTCTGGGTCATGCCGAGCGGCTTGAACAGCGCGGAGTCGGCAAACTGACGCAGGGTCTGTCCGGTCACCTTCTTGACGATCAGCCCGGCCAGGGTAAAGCCCGTGTTGCTGTAGTTCCAGGACGTGTTCGGCGCGAAGTTGAGGCCCCGCTGCCGATTGACGATGTCGACCACGTCCTGCTCGCTCACGAGGTCGTCACCGAGCCGCCAACCCGATGTCATCAATAGGTTCCACTGATCGCGGATGCCGCTGGTGTGGTTGAGAAACTGACGAATCGTGAGTGGCGCCCCATAGGACGGAAGGTCGGGGAGATACTTCCGGACGTCGTCGTCGAGCGAGAGTTTGCCCGCCTGGGCCAGGAGCACGAGGCTCATGCCGGCAAACTGTTTCGACACCGACGCAACGTGGAAGACCGAGTGCGGCGTGATCGCGAGACCCTGCGCAATGTCCGCCATGCCGTAGCCCTTGGCGAAGATCTGCTTGCCGGCTTTGACGACTCCAACCGCGCAACCGGCTCGGTCATTGTGACGCTGCATGGCAAAGAGCGAGTCGACGCGTGGTTCGGGGGCTTGGCCGGCGAGGGTGGTGCCGACGAGAGAGGTCAACAGCGCGACAACAGCGGGACGGAGCATAGCAGTTTTCCGGGATTGACTGGTGGATCAACGGACCTGATAGTACTCAGTCTTGGACAGTTCAAAGCTAAGAACGGTTGCACGCTGGCAGAAGCCGGTACGTGCTGAAGCGGGCAGCACTACGGTTTGGGCAGGCCCAGGGCGCGGGCCACCCCCTCGAGGCGCTTGTCCAGGGTCCAGAAGGCGACTCGATCGAGGGATGCCGCGGCCAGCAGGTGAAGATCGATGTACCCCAGTCCGAGTCCCATCAGACGATGGACCTCGTTGAACGCCATGACCTCCTCATGCGTGGCTACCGACGTCGACGGGAGACGGGCCAGCAGGTCGAGCACGCGGCTCCGATTTCGGAGTGTCCCGCAGGCAATCTCCCCGATGACGAACGGGTGGCAGGCAACGGTGCCTGCCTCGAGCAGCAATGCCAGCTGGTCGTTGCCCCGGCGGAGGTGATCGATCCAGACCGATGTGTCGACCAGGATCACGAGGCGCGGCGCGCCCGGGAGCGTCGCCGAGGGACCGGGCGCAGGCCTGGCTCGGACCCGCCGAGGCGGGCGAGCCGCCGAGCGCTTTCCCGTTCGATCAATGATTCGAGGCCGGCGCGAACCAGTTCGGTCTTTTCCGCGATCCCGGTGAGCCGGCGGGCCTCGGTCAGCAGATGGTCATCGATGTTCAGCGTCGTCTTCATATGTATGAATATGGCTAATTCGTACATATCAGGCAAGAAACCACAGGGAGGAGCGCCCGATCGGTGCCCGGCCGCCGGGACTGGCGTGGGCTGGCGCGTAGACTGACATTTGTCGGTCGGCGGATTCCCCTCACGCCCGCGTCCGGAACCAACTCAGAACCCAGGCCAGCTATGCGCTCCTTCCTCATTGCGGCTCTCGTCCCTTCGGCGCTCCTGGCCCAGACGCCCGACCGATTCGACTACTGGACCCCGCAACGCGTCATGATCCAGCGCGGTCAGCAGGCGGTCCTGATGTGCAACGGCCTCTTCACATCGCATCGGACGCTGGAGCAGATCTTCGATCAGGAGCTGAAGCTCGTCTCGGGCGTTGTCGGTACTGCAAGGGGCGGGGATTATACCGTGGATCAGGTGCGAAAGGCCGTCGCGATCGGGTTGCCGGCGGGGGGCGCCCCGACGGTGCGGGCCGCGTACCGTGAGGGCATCGGCTGTGTCGTCATGGCACCCGACCAGACCTTCGACAGCATCGACGAGCTGCCCAGATTGTCCACGCCGCCACTGTCGGGAGATCCCGCCACGATTCCGTGGCCTAACGGCGACAAGGTCGAGTCTCGGCCGCTCCCGGCGGGGATCAGCGCATCCGCGCTCCAGGCGGCCTCGGACTGGTCCTTCAATCGGTCGAGCAGGGAGCAGATTACCCTGAGCCTGCTCGTCGTGCACAAGGGCCAGATCATCCACGAGCGCTACGCACCTGGCGTGAATGTGAGTACCCGGACCCGCACCTGGTCGACCGCCAAGAGCATTGCCTCCACCCTGATTGGCATCCTGGTCGATCAGGGCAAGCTCGCGCTCGACGAGCCGCTCGGTATCGAGTGGCTGCCCAAAGCGGAGAGCCCGGCCGACGATCCGCGGAACGCGATTACCCTCCGCCACGTGCTCAACATGGCGAGCGGCCTCTATCCGATCGACAACGCCGGGCTCGAGTACGCAACGGGCTCGGGCATGTCGTACTGGGCCGGCGTGAGCTCCGTCGACCAAGCGCGCGACCGAGCCTTGATCCGGAAGCCCGGCACGAGCTGGGACTATGAGAATTACGATACGATCCTGGCGACCTACCGCATGAAGCTCGCGTTAGGCAGCGAGCAGGCCTACCTGGACTGGCCGCGCAAGGCGCTGTTCGACCGGATCGGGATGCGAAACACGCTGGTGAGCACCGATCGCTTCGGCGACTTCATCCTGAGCAGCCAGATCTACACCAACGCGCGAGACCTGGCGCGCTTTGGGCTGCTCTACCTGAACAACGGGGTGTGGGACGGGCAGCGAATCATCTCGGAGGATTGGATTCGCTTTGTGCGCACGCCGGCACCCTCGAGCGCAGTGCGCGGGCACGACTACGGCGGGCAGTTCTGGCTGGTGCCTGACAACCGTAAAGGTGAGATCCCGGCCAATGCTTACGCCACTCGCGGCAATCGCGGACAGTACACGATCATCGTTCCTTCGCATGATCTGGTGATCGTGCGCCGTGGCTTGGATTACGGACGCCAGGGATTTGACGCCTGGGATCTGACGCGGGAAGTTCTCAAGGCGTTTCCGACCCGATGAACCAGCGCGGCTTTGTGGTGCCCGTGCGCGACCTGATCGACCGATTCCGCCGGGTCCTGGGATAGGGCGTCGGACGCGCGTCGCTCAACCTCTCGGCCGGGCGGCTATGAGCTGGGCACGACCGGCAGGATGACGCGCGACGGGCGGCTGGCATCGCGCCATACCGCCACGGTCGGGGGCGGATTCGGATGCACCGCAAGATGGGTGTCCCGGTCGGCGCCTTGAACGGTAACCCGAATCCGGTGGCCGACCCGGAACCGCTTGGCCGTTGGATGGAGATCGAATACCAGCTCGGTCGGCTCCGCAGGAAGCGGCGCGACGTCCTCACGATGGCTCCTTGGCCACGGCAGTCCGAAGTTCTTGAAGGGCGGCATGCCGAGCTTGCGGTGCGACGCGCGGAGCACACCCTCGGTCACGTAAGTTGAACGGCCTGCGGCGTCCACTTCTTCGAGATAGACCATCACATCGGCATCGTGGGCGCTGGACGTCACCCACAGGTGCACCACCGGGTGCCCGACCACCGTGACGGGCCTCGCGAGTGGCGCCGTCGTGAACGTGAACCCCTTGGCGTCGTTGGCCGCGAGGTCGGGATAGCCAACGGCTCCACCGTAGGTGTTGGCCCATCGGTTGCCTGGACCGAGTGTGGCCGTGGTGTCGACCCGTTGGCTGTCCGCCGCCGTGGCGACCGTCGGTGCGGCGGTCAGGAGCCGTCCATCGTTTCGGGAGCCACTGCTTTCCGAGCGACCTTCACGGAGGTAGTAGGCCACGGGCTGCGCTTCGGGCAGCGGCCACGTCGTGGCCGTCCGCCACTCGCGCCCCGGCTCGCCGTCGATCACGTAATAGCGGATCGGCGGCTCGCGGTCGATGCCGTTGTCGATTCCCTTGAGCCAGCGATCGAACCAGCGGACCCGCTCGGCGCCGAGATCGAAACCGTCCGTCTGTCCGTGGAACCAGGGGCCGACGATCAGCTTCTGGGGAACGCTCAGGTTGGCGAACCACAGGAAGGCGTCGCGTGGAAAAGCGTCGTACCATCCGGCCAGGCCATAGACGGCGACGCCCGAGGCATTGATCTCGTCGAGGTAGGTGGCCGGGCCACGCTCGTGGTGGATCGGCTTTCCGCTCACGGGATCGATGCTGTTGCGGAACGGGACCCCGCGCCACATCTCCAGCATGTCACGGTTGGCACGATGCCCGGCGATGGCAGAATCACGGCGGGCCAGCGCGCCAGGCCCGTCGACGGGGGCGACACCGCCGAACTGAATCGGGCCCCAGGTGAATGACACCGCGTTATCGAGCTGGTGGGTCAGGTACTGCCACTTGGCGAAGAAGTCGTCGCGGAAGATCCCGCCAGGCCAGATCATCGGATACCACTCGAAGACGTACATCTCGGGGAAGATGGCTACCAGATGCGGCGGCCTGGTGCTGGCTGCGAAGAACTGGGTAATGCCAAGGTACGAGCGCCCGGTCATGCCGATCTTCCCGGTGGACCAGGGCTGGGAAGCCAGCCACTCGGTGATCTCGTGCGCATCCCGGGTTTCTTCCGGCATGAAGAAACCCTGCTGGGTCCCGAACGACGCGCCGCCGCCCCGGGTGTCGACCGCCGCGACCACGTAGCCGTGCGCGAGCAGCCGGTCCACGCCGCGCCCGAAGCCCTGCAGATAGTCGACCAGCCGGTCGCCGCTTCGGAAGGCGCGGTTGTAGCGATGATGGGTCCAGACGACGGGGAGTCGCTCGGTGTGCAATGCGCCGCCTCGGGTGGGTCGAAAGAGGTCCACCGCGAGGCGTACGCCGTCGCGCATCGGGAGGTAGAACGAGGTTCGCTCGTGACCATCGTACGTGGGCGAGGACCAGCCGGTATACTCGCCAGGTCGCGATACCCGGGCAGCGGCCGCGGGTTGGGCCCAGGTCTCCGTCGAGCTCAAGCTGAGCAGGACGACCAGCCCGACGCGGGCCCTCCGCAGTCGCCTTATACCACCCTCCAGCACCGATTTCATGTGGTCGCCGGCGGAGCCTGACGGTCCGGCACCACGATCGGCTCGAGCCCCAGCCGCCGGAGCTGCTCGTTGAGCTGTGACAGGTCTTCGGTAAAGAGCACCTGGAGCCGCGTCAGCCGCGCAGCCAGTTCGCCCGACAGGAACTGAAAGGCCTCAACCGCCTGGTCGGTCGGGCGCGCGTCGGCGCTTTCCACCACACCCTTCAGCGCCGCGATCTGATTGTTGAGCTTGATCGGGAAGTTGAGCGGGTCCTGACGCGCCTGCATGCGGACCTGGTACACCTCTTCCTCGACGGCGCCGATTCCGGTCCGGAACCGAGCGGCCAGGGTGGCAAGGGTCCGATCGTTGCTCTTCTTGAGCCGGTCGTCGACCTGCTCACGCACGCTGCGCACCTGGATCACGGCCCGATGGGCATCATCCACCCGGGTCGTGATCTCGGAGGAAAGCCGGAACTGCGCCTCGAAGTCGGCCTGTGCCACATCGGCGAGCCGCGGGTCCTTGACGATCTCGAACGGCTCCGTGAACGACCGACCGTGGACCGTCAGGCGGGCCTGATAGCGCCCCGGAGGCGCCAGCGGTCCCTGCGTGTTGGCTCCCCAGAAGATGAGGCCCTTGAAGTCGCGCGGACCCGGATAGCGCATGTCCCAACGGAACCGGTGGTGACCCGCCGCGATCGACAGGCTGTCGGGCCGCCGCCGAAGTGTATCAGGCCGAGTCGTGTCGGGCCGCTTGGTGGCAAAGGTGCGGATCACCCGACCATCCGCATCGAGAATCTCGAGGGTTATCGTGTCGGCCGGCTGTCGCAGCACGTAGTCGATTTCGGGCAGGAACGCTCGGGTCCGCTCATAATTTTCGGCCGGCCGCGACAGCGTCCGCACGGCGGTTGCCGGGCGGTAGAGATGCGCCGGGGCGGCAGCGAGCCCCGCGGAGGCTTGCCGCAGCGGTGTGACGTTGTCGAGCACGTAGTATGACCGCCCGTGGGTGGCGATGATCACGTCGTCGCCTTTGAGCACGAGGCCCGGCACCTGCACGGTCGGGAGGTTGAGCTGGAGCGACTGCCAGCGGGCCCCGTCATCGAACGAGACCAGCACGCCGCGCTCGGTACCTGCGTAGAGCAGCCCTGGACGAACGAGATCTTCCCGAACCGTGCGAACGTAGTGCCCGGCTGGAATGCCGTTCACGATTGTGGTCCAGGTTCGCCCGTAGTCAGTGGTCCGGTAGAGATACGGCGCCACGTCCTGGCTCCGATACCGCACCGCAGCGACATAGGCCTTGCCTGGCGTATGCGGCGACACGTCGATTTCGTGGATGCGACTGAACTTGGGAAGCCCCGGCGGCGTGATATCGGTCCAGGTGCCGCCGTCATCGCGCGTCAGATGCAGCTTGCCGTCGTCCGACCCGACCCACAGCTCGCCCTTGGCGTGACGCGATTCGGTGATCCGCCACACGGTGCCGTAGTACTCGACGCTGGTCTGGTCGCGGGTAATGTCGCCGCCAGAGGGCCCCAGGGTCTCCGGGTCCGCCCAGGTGAGGTCACCGCTGATCCGCCGCCAGCTCTGCCCGGCGTTGTCCGAGCGCCAAACGTGCTGCGAGCCGACATAGACGACTCGACTGTCATGGCTCGAGGCCGTGATCGGATGGTTCCACTGAAACCGTTCTCGCAGGTCGCGCGCCGAGTTGCCCATCGGATTGACGGGCCAGACGGTGACGGCGCGATTCTGGCCGGTGACCCGGCTCATGAAGCTCATGTAGCCGCCGTAGCACGCGGCATAGAAGAGATTGACGTCGGCCGGATGCGGCGTGACCGGTCCGGTTTCGCAGCCACCGGGAGCGTACATGTAGGTTCCGTCGCCATCCATCGGCACGCACGCCGTGCTGTTGTCCTGCTGCCCACCGCAAATCTGGTACGGGAAGTGGTTGGTGACTCGGACATCATACATCTGAGCGGTCGGGTAGGGCTGCCCGGTCCAGGTTCGCCCCGCGTTCCAGGAGACGTTGGCGCCGCCGTCGTTCGAGTTGATCATCCGCTGATTGTTGGTCGGATCGATCCAGAGGTCGTGGTTGTCGCCGTGGGGAACCTCAATGCTGTTCCAGGTCTTGCCGCCATCCTTCGAGCGCCAGAACTGAACGTTCACGATGTACACCGTTTCCCGGTCCTTGGGGTCGGCGTAGATCCGGGTGTAGTAGAAGGCGCGCTGGCGCAGGTTGCGGTTGTCGCTCACCCGTGCCCAGCTTTCGCCGGCGTCGTTGGAGGCGAACACGCCGCCGGAATCGGCTTCGATGATGGCGTAGACCCGGTTCGGGTCCGCTCCCGAGACGCTGACGCCGACTTTGCCCCAGGTGCTGGTGGGCAGCCCGGCTTTCTTCGTCAGCTCGCTCCAGGTCGAGCCCCCGTCGGTGCTCTTGAAGAGGCCGCTGCCGGGACCGCCGCTCTCGAGCTTCCACTCTTTCCGGTGCGCCTGCCAGAATCCGGCGTAGAGGGTGCGCGGGTTGCCAGGGTCGATCACGAGGTCCACCGCGCCAGCCTGATTGGAGCGGAAGAGGACCTTCTCCCACCGGTCGCCGCCGTTGGTCGTCCGGAACACGCCGCGTTCCTCATTCGGTCCGAACGGATCGCCGAGGACCGCCACATAGACTCGGTTGCAATCGGCGGGGTCGATCCTGATTCGTCCTACCATCTGCTGGCCGGTGGGCGAATCGAGGCCCTTGTGGGTCCAGGTCTTCCCGGCGTCCGTGCTCTTGTAGACGCCGTCGCCCGGTATCACGTTGCCCCGGAACTGCACCTCGCCGAAGCCGGCCCAGACGACGTCCGGATTGGCCTCACACTGGGCCACGGCGCCAACGGAGGACGTGGCAAACTGGCCGTCGCCGACGGGATCCCAGGTGGCGCCGGCGTCGGTCGTCTTCCAGACCCCGCCGCCGGTGGCACCGAAGTAGTATTCCAGGGGGCGGGCGACGGTGCCGGCGACCGTGATGGACCGGCCGCCGCGGTTCGGGCCGACGTTGCGCCAGGCCAGGCCGCGGAAGAGCATCGAGTCGACCGCATGGGCCGCCGGCTGAGCAGTGCCGACCGCAGGGAACACCGTCGCGCCGAGGAAGAACGCCGTGAGGAGCCCGCGGGCGGGGACGCCGTGGATCATCGAAACTATCTCCGTTGAGGTCGGGGGGCCGGCCGGGGCCGGTCACACCAAATCTACGCCGAATGCTTGCTTTCTGCTGTCTGCTGCTCGGGCTCTCCGCTTCCGTCGGCCTCTCCTACCAGGAGCCGGCCGATACAGTCAGGAAGAAGCCCGCCGCGCTGGAGGAGCTGGTGGTCCGGGCGGTCAAACCGATCGTCACGGTCGGGGGTGCGAGCGCGTTCGAGCTTCGGCTCGATTCCCTCCGGGTGCCGCCGGCGCCGAGCCTCGAGCTCGTCGTGCGGGAGCTGCCGGCACTCCGCGTCAGGCGCAATTCCCGCGGTGAGGCCGAGCTTTCGGCACGCGGCTCCGACTCGCGGCAGGTTGCGGTGCTGGTCGACGGCATCCCCCTCAACCTGGCCTGGGATGCCCGGGTCGACCTCTCAGTGGTGCCCGCCACGGCCGTCGATCGGCTCGAGTATACTCGCGGCCTCGCCACCATGCTCCAGGGACCCAACGCGCTCGGCGGGGTCCTCGACATCCGGGTCGGGAGCAGCATGCTGCAGCCGTCGGGCAAATCGGCGCAGCTTGCCTTTGGCGCCGACGCGCTGGGTGGTGTCAGCACCTCGGGTACCCTCTCGCTTCCCTTCGAGACCGGGGCCGGTCGCTGGTTGGTACGCACAGGCGCGGGCTTCGCCGATTCGCCGGGATACCCGCTGGCTCGAGGGATCGTAGAGCCTATCCCGGGCACAAGGGACACCCGCGTCAATACCGACAGCAGGAGCTACGATGGCTTTGCCGCGGTTCGGTTTCAGGGCCATTCCGGCACCTGGGGGTCGGTGACAGGGTTCGGCTTTCGGGGATCGCGGGGCATCGCGGCGGAGCTCGGCAACAGCAACGCACGCTTCTGGCGCTATCCGCACCTCTCGCGCGCGGTGGCTGTCGCCTCCGGCGGTACCGGTGATCGTGCTGCGCTCTTCGGGGGCCGCGGCGACCTCGAGGCGAGCCTCGGCGTGGACGTCGGACGGACCGAGATCGACTCCTACACCGGCCGGGACTATACCGCTGTCAATGGCTTCGAAGACGGTCACGACCGAACCCTGACACTCCGTCTCCTCGGTGACCACACGCTTGGTTCCCGAGGCGAGCTGCGCAGCGCCTTTACCCTCGCCGAGACTCGGCACGACGAGCGGCTGCCGGGTGAGTCGGCGCGCTATCGCCAGCGCGTTGCCAGTCTGGGGGCTGAAACGGTCTGGCGATTGATCGAGGGTCGCGGTGCGATCGAGTCGCTTCGATTGTCGATCGGGGGTGCGTATGACAACGCCCGCACGCCCGAGACCGGTGGGCGCCCTTCGTTTCCCCGGTACTCGGAATGGGGCGGCCGGCTCGGCGCCACGTTAGGCCTGGACGGAGGCACTCGGATCCACGGCGGAGTCAGTCGCCGTGCCCGATTTCCCGCGCTGCGCGAGCTCTACTCGGGAGCCCTCGATCGCTTCGCGCCGAATCCGGAGCTTCGGCCCGAGAATCTGGTTGGGATGGAGACCGGCGTCACCGCGCCAATCGGAAGAGGGGAAGTCCAGGTCGTCGCCTTCCGGCATCAGGTCAACGACGCGGTGGTGCGGGTGACCCTGCCGGCGCCGGACCGCCGGTTCATGCGCGTCAACCGTGACCGGATCCGAAGTACCGGTGTCGAGCTGCTCGGCACGGTGCCCATCGGGGCGGTGACGCTGTCTGCGGACCTGACGCTCCAGTCGATTGGCATCTCGGACACGGCGGCGGTGCCTCGGCAGCCGGAGGGTCTGCCGGAGGTGTACGGCAGTGTTCGGACCCGTTTTCCGCTGCCGGTCGGCCTCTTCGGCGGCGTCGATCTCGGCTTCACGGGGCGGCAATTCTGCATCGATCCGGGCACCGGAGCGGATACCCGACTCGATGGCGGCGCGCTGTTCGGGGCTGAGCTGAGCCGGCGGTGGTCGGTGCGGAGGGGCGGGATGCTGTCACGCCTGGAGGCGCGGGTCTCCCTCGAGAACCTGGGAGACCGCGCCGTCTTCGATCAATGTGGTCTGCCGCTTCCGGGCCGGTCGCTTCGACTCCTGCTCCGCGTGTTCTAGGCTTTCTTCAACGGTTGGCCGTCTGGGTCGTGGCCGGTTTGCTCCGCGGAACGAAGACCCCTGGCGCCTCACCCGTCATCTTGCCGTCCTTCAGCACGAACACGCCATTGACCAGCACATGAACGACGCCCTCTGAATAGAGTCCGGGCTCGTCCCAGGTCGAGCGGTCGATGATCGTCTTCGGATCGAAGATCGCAATATCCGCGACCATCTCCGGCGCCAGCCGGCCCCGATCGGTGAACCCGGCATAGACCGCCGGCAGGGAAGTCATCTTCATGATCGCGTCCTCGAGCGAGAGCACGCCTTCCTCGCGGACGTAGTGGCCGAGCACCCGGGGAAAGGTACCTGTCGAGCGGGGATGGCCGCGGTTGCTCCCAGGCGCGATCACGGCGCCATCGCTCGCGATCATGTTCCAGGGCTGCGTCATCAGCTCTCGCACCTCGTGCTCCTTGATCGCGCCGAGCGTGATGCCGACGGGATGCTCGGCGCGCAGGATGAGATCGCTGACCAGGTCGAAGCCGCTCAACCCGCGCTCCTTGGCCAACTCCGAGAGGTATTTGCCGACCAGGTCGGGGTAGTCGCGGCTGCTGGTGATGCGCATCGAGCTGTAGCCGGTCGCCTTGATCCAGGCAAAGCCGCCGTCGACGCCATTCTCGCTCGTCTGCTTGAGGCGCGCCCGCATCGCGCGGTTGCGGAGCGCGGCTTTGAGGTCGAAGTTGTCACGGCCCCGCAGGTCCTTCGGAAGGACGACGATCGCCTGGACCGAACTGGTCGCGGCCCCGTCGTAGGGGTATTGATCGGACGTCACCGTCACGCCGCGCGCCCTCGCCGCATTGACCATGGCGATGACCTCGCGGATCTTGCCCTCATTCTCCAGCGCAACGGATTTCTCGTGGGCAATGTTCGCCGGGACCCCGGCGCGCTCACCGATCTCGATCACCTCGGCGTCAGATTCGATCAGGCGTTTCACCGGATCACGAACGTGCGAGTCGAAAATCCCGCCGAACGGTTTGACCTCCCGGGCAAGTTCGACGACCTCGTCCGTAGTGCTGAACATCCCCGGCTCGTACATCAGGCCAGTGGAGAGGCCGATGGCGCCCAGCTCCATTCCTTCACGAACCATGGCGCGCATGGCGTCGAGCTCCTGCGCGGTCGGCGGCCGCTGCTGGCTCTCGCCCATCGCGGCTCGGCGGATCCCATTGTGCCCAACGTAGAAGGCGTAGTTGGTGCCCACGCCATTCGCCTCGTAGGCCGCTTTCAATTTGCGGATCTCATCCGGCGCCCACCCCCCATCCGGGCCTCCTACGATCAGCGTTACGCCCTGGCGGATGAACCCTTCGTTGAGCCGGTGCTCGGGCTCGCCAATTCCACGGTCGCTGTGGTTGTGCACATCGATGAAGCCGGGTGCCACGACCAGACCGGTGGCATCGATCGTCTCGGCGGCGCGCACACCGCGCCCGGAGCCGATCATGACGACCTTGCCGTCACGAACGCCGACATCGGCGATCTGGCCCGGTGCGCCGGTGCCATCGATGACCGTGCCGCCGCGGATCAGGAGGTCGACCGGTTCGCTGCCAGCTCCGCAGGCAGCGAGCCCGATGGTCAGAAGGAGGCTGGCGAGAAATGGAGCGTTCATTGGCGTTTGCATTTTGAGGGGAACAGGGCGGAATTGGATACAATACGCCGACCGGCAGAGGCTGGCAAGATCGAGGGCCGCTCGCTCGAGCCCGGGTGTCCCATTTCCGGCCGGCAACGCGGATTCCGAAACGCCGCCCTGCGGGTATTATCGGAGACGCGCCCCACCGTGCCGACCCCACTGCGGAGACCCCCATGCAACAGGACCGGTTCGCTTCCCTTCGCGAGACGCTCGATACGGCGTCTGCCATGCTGCCGATGGTGCTGACTGCGGCGGCCCTCGTGCTGGCCGGGTGGCTCATCGGTCGCCTCGTCTCGTGGGCAGCCCGCCGCAGCATCGCTGTGATCGTTACCCGGCTGGCGAAACAGCCCGCACTCGCCGGGGCGATGGAAAGCAGCGGGGCAGCGACACAGCTACCCCGCGTCGTCGGCGCCTTCACATTCTGGGTGGTGTTCGTCCTTTTCCTTGCGGCCGCGATGGAGACGCTCGGTCTTCCGGTCGTGACCGCCTCCCTCAGTCGGGCGGCCAACTACCTGCCCAACGTGCTCGCTGCGCTGCTCTTGGTCATTGCCGGCGTTGTGGGTGGTAAGATCGTCGGCAACGCCGTGACCCGCGCCGCCACCGCAAGCGGCATGGCGTTAGGCTCGGTGATCGGCAATACCGTGCGGGGCACCATCGTGCTGGTCGCCATCGTGGTTGCCATCGAGCAGGTGGGTATCCAGGCAGACCTCCTTGTGGTGATGGTGGCCGTGGTCGTCGGCGCCACCCTGGCCGGCGCGGGACTCGCGTTCGGGCTCGGCGCCCGGAGCGCCGTTAGCAACATCGTCGCCTCGCATTACGTCGCCCAGGCGTACCGGGTCGGCCAGACCGTTCGGGTTGGGGGTGTCGAGGGGAAGATCATTCAGATCACGCCGGCGGCCGTCTTCATCGCGACGGCTGAGGGTCGCGTGCTCGTCCCGGCCAGCCTGTTCAGCGAGGCGACCTCGGTACTGGTGACCGAGGCGCCGCAGTCATGACTGCCGAAGAACGCCTCGCCTTCGCGTTCATGGCATCACATCCGGAGGAGGCCGCGCGGATCATCGAAGGCGCGGACCCCAGTGCTGCTGCCGCGGTCGTTTCTGCTGTGGCGCCGGCCGTTGCCGCCCGGGTCTTCCGCGCGATCGGCCCCACACCGTCCGCCGCGTGTGCCGTGGCGATGGCGCCGAACGATCTTGCCGCGATCGTGGCCGAACTTACTGTGGACATCGCTGCAGGGCTGATCCGCCAGGTCGATCCCGCCCGCCGTGAGCTGCTCTTTCCGCTCCTCGCGCCCGAGCTCGCCGACCAGCTCCGCCTCATGTTGCGATATCCCGAGAACACGGCGGGCGCCATGGCGGACCCGTTGGTTCTGGCGGTCGCTGAGGACATCACCGTCGCCGACGCCCAGCGGCGGCTGCGCGGATCAGGCCTGCACCTGCACTACTACGTCTACGTCATCTCGCGCGACGGTGTTCTGACGGGGGTGCTCAGCATCGGGGAGCTCATGGCGGCCCGCGGCAAGGATGCGCTTGCGGCCGTGATGCACCGTGACGTCGTCCGGCTCGACGGATACGCCGACCTCGCAACCGTCGAGGCGCATCCCGCCTGGCGCGATTACGATGCGCTGCCGGTGGTGGACTCGGGGCAGCGCCTGGTCGGCGCCATCCAGCATAAGGAGGTGCGCCAGCTGGCCGGCTCGGCGGCGCGTCCGGTGATGGCCACGTTCGTGGGATTGTCCGAACTGTACTGGGCCGGCCTCACCCGGATCCTTCGGAGCCTCGGGCCCCTCGAGGTGAGCGGGAATGCCGACGGCGATGACGCCGCAGCTCGGAAAGGGGCCGACGATGTCTCGTAATCAGCTGGTGAGCCGGCTGGCGCAGCGCGCCATGGCACTGCATCCAGCGGAGGCGGCGCTCCGTCTCGAGCCGATGCGCGCCGCCGAGATCGCGGATCTGTTCGGCCGACTGGAGCCGGCTCTCGCTGCGCAGGTGTGCCAGCGGCTCCGGCCGGATCTGGCCGCCGATGTGATCGTGCTGCTTCCGGACCCGCCCGCCTCGACGGTGCTCGATGCCATCGAGCCTGCGCAGGCGGCGGCCCTCCTCGCCCGTCTCGAGCCCGGTCCGCGAGCCGCTCGACTGGCGGCGCTCGACCCCCGGCTGGCTGCCGAGCTTGGCGAACTCATGTCATATCCCCCCGGGGTTGCCGGCTCGATGATGGACCCGCGCGCGACCACGTTTCGGTCCGATGCGACCGCGCGCGAGGCGCTCGCACGGCTGCGCTCGCTGCGGAATCGCAGCATCCTGACGGTCTTTCTCGTCGATGAGGACGGCGTGCTCACTGGCGCGGTCGCCCTTCAGGACCTCGCGCTGGCCGAGCCGGAGACGGTTCTTGCCGACCTGGCGCAACCGGATTCGCCGCGGGTTCAGGCGTTGACGCCGCAGGAGGAGGTGGTCGCGCTCGCGGAGGAGGGGCGGCTCTCGACGCTGCCCGTGGTGGACGCCACGGATCGGTTGGTGGGCGTCATCCGCCATGCCGACATCCTGGCAGCGAGTCAGCGCGACGCCACGGCTGACCTCCAGACCATGGTTGGCGTGAGCCCCGAGGAGCGGGCGCTGTCCAGTCCCTGGTTTGCGGTGCGCAAGCGGCTGCCGTGGCTGCAGATCAACCTTGCCACCGCGTTCCTCGCGGCGACGGTGGTCGGACTGTTTGAGGGGACGATTGCCCAGTTCACGGCCCTGGCGGTGTTGTTGCCGGTGGTGGCCGGCCAATCGGGAAACACTGGGGCGCAGGCGCTGGCGGTCACCATGCGAGGGCTGGCGCTCCGCGAGATCCGGCTGCGCCACTGGTTCCGCGTGGCGCGCAAGGAACTGCTGGTCGGCGCAGTCAACGGCGTGGCTGTTGCGCTGGTCACATCGTTGGGCGTGCTGGTGTGGAGCGGCTCGCTTGGCCTGGCCGCGGTGATCGGCAGCGCGATGGTGTTGTCGATGGTCATTGCGGCGGTGGCCGGAGCGTCCGTTCCGATGGCGCTGACGCTAATGCGTCAGGATCCAGCAGCGGCGTCGTCCATCGTACTCACGACCATCACGGATGTATTGGGGTTTCTGACCTTCCTCGGTTTTGCCGCTCTGGCGAGCGCCTGGCTGTAGGTCGCGGGTGCGCGCCTGAACGGGTTAAGCATGCGGGACCGCGCCTGGTGACTGCATAGGGCTTCGGTCATAGCGCGAGGTCGCGATCGTCCTGGAAGGGGAGCGTAATCGGAGGGGAGAGCGACGATGAGGTTATGACAAGAGAGTCTGGCGTCGTTCCAGTACATGATCACGATGGGTCAAGGGTGTACGACGCGAAAGGAAGAACGGATGGAGCCGGCGCCAGTCGAGCTGGGTGCGTGGCAACAAGAAGTTGGCTCGCGGCGAATGAGTCCTTTCGCGCCTCGAAGGTGGATAGCGGAGTGGGAAGGCCCAACCATCAGGACGTGAGGGCGTCGCGCGGTATGGGGAATGGGGGTGGCAGAGCGGTGGGTTCCGGTATCGGGGCGTACCGCAGCGGAGTCGGCTTGGCGAGGGCTGCCCACGTGACCGGGAACGCTGACATCGAGCCCGTTGGTGTTGCTAGCCGAGTTGGCAACCTGTGAAACGGGGCGTTAAAGGTGCGAGTTCGCCGCCCTCGCCCGGCTGCAGCGGCGCGATGGCTTGGAGCGCCATCCGCTCATCTGCAAGGTCAAGGCCGGGCTAGCCGGTCTGTCCGTGATGCGAGGGTTATATATGGGTCACTTGCTTAGTACCCCAATTCGTGAGGCACTTTGGGCGCACTGATCTCACCTGCCAGGGACTGCGCACGCCGATATTGCTGGGGTGACTGGTACCCGAGCGCGGAGTGCGGCGCGACGCCGTTGTAATCCGCCATCCACGCGGGGAGCTGGGCCAGCACTTGCGCCGCGGTCGCGAGGTCCGCCCCCGCGAGGTAGTCGCGCCGCAGCGTGTGCACGAAGGCTTCGGCCATGCCGTTGGACTGCGGACTCGCGGCCGGCGTCGTAATGGGCACCAAGTGCAGGCGCTCCGCCATCAGTTGGGTCGCCAGCGCCGTATAGATACTCCCATTGTCACTCAGCCACTGGATCGGGGTGGGCGGGCGGCGTCCAGGCCCAAAACGGGCCGCGACCGCGTCCTGCATGAGCTGCTGGATATCGGCGGCCACGAGGTCGCGGGGCACCGCGACGTGGGCCATCACTTCGCGATCATGGCAATCGAGGGCAAAGGCGACCTGCACGAGCTCCCCGTTCCAGCAGGCGATCTCCAGGCCGTCGCTGCACCAGCGTTCATTGGACACGTCCCGCTGAATGCGCCCGCGGTGCGCCCGGCCCGTGCGGCGATGGACGACCGACGAGAGCGTCCAGCCATGGAGCGCCATCCCGCGCTGAATGCGCTTCACATTGTAGCCGGTCACAAAGCGCTGATTGACGAGCGCGTGGACACGACGCGCGCCATACGACGACCCGGTCCGAATGATCGTGCGCACCTGGGCGGTGACCACCCGATCGGTGGCCTTCGCATACCGCCCCGGGCGCCCCGCACACTAAACCCGACGACTACCTCAAGACGCGCGGTTGGGACCAAGGGGTACCAACCGCGATCGTTGAGGAGTCGCCGCCCTCCACATATAGATCTCATGATTCGGGCATCGGACGCTCTGGCGCCCAACACTAAGTACAACGGCCAGGCAACACACTCAGCTCAATGGACAGTTATTCCCAATCCAAGCTGGCCAACATTCACGTCAGCATTCTCTGTCCGCACGGCAAACCCGTTCCAGAAAGGAGTGAGGCTCACATTCCGCCCAATCCGGATGTCGATACCCAACCCGACCAAAACCCCGACACCTGTCTCTGCATCTCCGCCAAACCCGGCAATATCTGCGCTAATTGAACCCAACCCGATACCCGTGGTAATGAAAAATCCACCGGTCGAGCTAGGATACAGCCGAAGCCGAGCATCGAGCGTACCCGTCGTGAGCGTAACTCCGCTCTCTGACTTCGTCCAACCAGTAGTTCCGACACCAAGAAGGACATTCTGACTAATTGACCCACCGAGCGCGATGCCGCCACTTAAGCCCGTCTCGCGAGAGGAACAGTCATCACAGCCAAGCGAGCCAACGCCCAGCCCACCATTGAACCAGAATCCGCTCCTGGTCCGCTCCTGCGCACTTGCCGATACGGTCATCAGTGCTGCGAACACTCCGGCTACCAGAATCCTTGATATTTGCGTACGCATATCGCCTCGTTGTTAATGGGGACCTTCACATCGACTGCCCACCATCCATGGGAATGCGGGAGCGCTTCCCCATGATAGATTTCCGGCATCACCACACTTCCTACGCAAGCACCATGCCAGGTACGCTCTCGTGCCGACCTGGATCCTCTAAGGCTATGTGATTCATGCGCTTGCTTGGATGACACGACATCCTTCGCTTTCGCCCGCCAACAGTTCGCTCGATGCGCACTTCACCTTGGTGGAGGTATCACGCGGGACCTGCTGTGATACCTCGGTTGGTTAGCATTCCGATATCGCGGAGGGGTGGGAACACAGCCGCCATTGAGCGACTAGAAATCATGACTCGCGCCTATCGAGCCGGGAGATCCCACACAGAAACGTGCTTATCGAGAGTTGCACGACTCCAGCTTGCGCGCTGAGTGCTCGAACGAACAGTGGGCCCAAGCTCTCGGGTGCCCAGCACACGTTTGAGCGAGTGGGGCGGCTGAGGTACTTCCAGGCCACCCCCGCAGCAGCCCCCGTCGGCCCGCCCAATAGAACTGCCATGACAGTACCACACGCTACCTTAGCATCATGACCGATCCTTAGCTCCCACATTGCCCGGCGCAGCTTTCGGAGCGACCTCATCCGGTTACCTGAATGAGTCGAGGGCAGACAGAGACAACCGAGCGTTCGGGCACGAATCGCTCAAGCGGGATCAAGCAAAGCCATGTCGGCCGCGTCATCTGTCCCCTTGTGGCACGAATCTTGTGTGATAAGACGCTTGGTACCAAAAGGGAGGGGTCATGCCGAGCTATCCGTGGCGACTTTCGGCTGCTACGAGCGCTTTACTTGTACTTGGTTGTCAATCTGGTGGCGAAAGAGCTGCGCTCCAGCGGGCGGATTCGTTGGCAGCGGCCCTCGCTCAAAGTGAGGCAAAGGAGAAGGCGCGTGCCGAACAGGAGCGCGTGAAGCCGCGGGCCCTTGAGGTCTTCTCCAGTACCGGAATCACCCTACCAGCCACGCAGATTTGGAGCACAGCTTTCGAGCTGTCGGGTGGAGGGTCTTGTTTCCTGAAGGGCAGGATTGAGACGCTCTCGGGCGGCAACAAGGACGTTCAGGTCTTCGTCATGACGGAAGATCAGTTTACAAACTGGAAGAACAATCCGAATGGGAACCATACCGCACTATTCGACGGTCCTCGGCAGACAGTGACATCGGTTGAAACGCCACTAACGTCGCCAGGAAGCTATCGAGTAGTCATCTCGAATCGGTGGTCGAACTTCACGGCCAAGACCGTCGCGGGGCGAGCCGTGGTTGCTTGCCAAGGCGGTCCGCAGCCGCGGCCAGTACAAGGGGTCTAGGTGTGCACACATCCGGGGCCAACTGGATCGCTTGAGGCATCACATGGATCCAGCTTGAATCTGCAAGGAGCAATATGCTGACACCGCGCTTGGTTCTATTAGTCGCCTTGGTTACAGCACCCCTATCCATGCGTGGTCAGGTCGCTACGAAGCAAGGCGAACGCCAAAGTGACAGCTTGGGGACCCTTACGGTTACAGCGGTCCTCCTTGACGGCGAGATGCAACTGCGCCCAGTGCCACTTCACAGCCTGCTCCTAACGTCCGATCAAGGTGACTCGACGACCATGCGGACGGCGGTCGATGGGAAAGCATCCATCACCCTACCCGCCGGCGGATATAGGCTCATGAGCCGTGCACCCGTTCAGTTCCAGGGCCGACCATATCGCTGGACTGTGGATGTCCTTGTTCGAACAGGGGCAGCGACAGACGTCGCCCTTACAAATGACAATGCTGATGCCCCGGAGAAATCGCTTCAGGAAAGTGTTGCAACAGCATCGGGCGACTTCGTAGCGAGCTTGTTCTCTCGCTTCAAGAGCTCCGTCTTCAAAATCCAGGCCGGCCTTAGGCACGGCTCCGGTTTCCTCGCGGATACTCTGGACGGCGTCATTATCACGAATGCACATGTGGTAGATGGCGTCGAGGACGATGGTATCTCAGTTGTCCTTGACTCGCTCGTGCGTGTTGCGGCTCAGGTGGTTGGCAGGGATAACGATGCCGACATCGCCATCCTCCGGATCAATCCCGCCCACCTAGTTGACCGCACGCGGATCCCTCTGCAAGCAGCGGCAGACAGACCAGCCGCAAGCCCAGGAGAGCGCTTGGTCGCGATGGGCTTTCCATTGAACCAGGACTTAACCATCACTTCTGGGATCGCCTCTAGTATCAGGACTGGCGCAATTATCTCAGACGTAAACATCAACCAAGGCAACTCCGGTGGCCCGCTATTAAACGCCTTAGGCGAGGCCATAGCCGTCAACACGTTCGGCGACGTTGGTCGTTCAGGTGGTCCAGGTATTTCTGGATCAGTCCTTATCTCCCGCGCAACGGATGTCCTCGTTAAAGCAGCAGCGGAGCTTGATTCGCGCGAGGCACCGCCAGCAGACAGCCTGCCAGTAATGCCCTCGCTGCGAATCGACATCGCCGCCCTGAAAAGTGCTGCCGACACCGCCGATGTTCGCGCATACAGAAAGTTCAGTGGAATCGCCGTTGGAGGGTTCGATATCACAGTTCAGACGCCACTACAGACCTTCGTAGCGGCAAAGGCGTTTGAGAACGACATCGCCAAGGATCGTAAGAAACGGGAGGCCATAGCCGGGTTAGCGGACGCCGAGAGGTACTCTGAAGTCAGGGATTACCGCGACTGGGGAGAGTACGTCGGAGGGCTCACCGCACCCGTAGTATCAATGTCGATCATCCCGAAGGTCGGTGAGACCGGTGGTTCCCTATTCACTCGGGTGATGCTAGGACCTAACCTGAAGGCTACGTACAAGTTCAAAGGTGACGTTCGCGCTGCATACCTGTACCGAAACGGTGAGCGAGTCGAGCCCATCAAAGGCGGCCACGCACCTACAAAGGCGTATGTAGACAATCAGTGGGTTTCGCTCAAGGACGTCGCAGATCAGGGCTACTATGTATACAACGTCGACGTGCTCCGTCCCGACGAGGCGGGCGTTGCACCAACCATTGTTCTCGCGGTTCGTGACCTAAAGAATCCGAAAAAGCTCAAGTGCCGCGAGCTTCCGAGGGCGGTCGTCGCACAGGCTTGGAACGACTTTGCGACATTCTTTCGAGCGCAGCGACTCTCCGCACCATTTGTCGTGGCCAGTCCCAAGAACCCTAAGGGATACAGGGCTGCGTGGGAAACACCGTTTCTCAAGGAGGACTGCGATTGGTCGGTCTAACGGCGGCGCGACGCCACCATAACCGACCGGTCGCCGCGCTCCGCACGGACCAGTAACACGGAACCCGACTAGCCGGAGACGCCTGATAGGGGTGAGGGCGACTCCAATCACGATCGATCCTGGGCTACAGCCGGTAGCGTTCGAGGAATTCCTGATGATCGGGATCGAGCCTAGCGAGATACACGTGCAAGCGGCCAAACCCAACGATTCGGGTGCGAGGCGGAGCCAGGACCCGCTCTACCAATGCTCCCTGGCCGTCAAAGACATCGAACGTCTCAGGCGTCCCCGGCTGGCTCGTCCGATGAACCCAAAGCCGGCCGGCATGATCGAACTGGACCGCATCGCGCACGAACGGCGGCAGGTAGGCTGGCCATTGCACCGGCTCAAAGGGCTTCCGCACGCGTAACCCCGCGTGAGGTGCCGCCGACCCTGGCATATGGATCATGACGGGCATCGGACGCTCTTGATCTCGTCGCCATTGCTGCTTGTGGGCCTCGCTTATCCGTACCCGCTGATAGGCAACCGGCTTACCCACCCTCCGAACGCCCCTCCGATCGATGATCTCCACGCGATACGGATTGGGCCGAACGATCGCCACCTGCCCATCCGGACCAACAGCCCACTGCGGACCTGTCCTGAAGGCCCGCGTGCCTTCTCCTGGAGGAAGGGTCCGATCCCGGACGGGCACGAGTGGCAGGTACGCAATCGTGTCCTTGCGAACCGCACCTATACGCCAGCGCTCGATCGGTGCGGAATCCGTCGGCTGGAGATGTTCTGGGGTAAAGTTCGAGAACGCGAGGGTGTACAGGTGACCGAGGGAATCGCCCGCCTGTGCGGGTTGGCCTATCAGGGCGGTCTGTTACGCAAGCGGCAGACCGTGAGGCCCCAGCGTGCCGCCTGGCCTCCCTGCGCCGGTTACGACCAGGATTCGGCTGTTACCGTTGTCGATGATCCCGATGCTGTCACCGCCCAACCGGAGCAGGCCCGTCGGATACCGGTACTCTCGCGGCCCCGACCCGATCCGCCCCAGCGGCACAACCCGATCGCGAGCAAGGTCGACAACCATGACGCCCTGTTCATTCGCATCCACAACGACCACGCGACCATCACGCAGTTCATGCACCCCGCGCAGACGATCGAACGGCCGTGAAACTGTGGCGTCAGGCGTACCGAGGGATCGAGCCACCACCTGGTCCCGATCTCCATGGCCGCCTGCTGCACAGACTAGCGGCAACGCCCAACCCCAGCGCAGGTTCGTCATGGTAACCAGCTCGCGTTCTGGCTCATCCGAAGCCATACCCTTCGAGTCTGCTGCGTAGTATCTCAATCCCAGGTTCGGTGATAGATCCAAGCTAGCTCCGGCCGCAGGCCGCGCAATCTCACCCCTGAGCGCGGGATGAGCGCGATGGCTATGGACACGCACGACAGTGCAAGCCTGGCGACAACCGCTGAATGTGCGTATTCTGGCCTATACAACCTCAGACTCGACCCCGACGAATCATGCGCAAAGCACGCCGATTTCGGTCCCTCGCCTTTGCCGGGCTCCTGCTGGGGGCACCCCTGCCGCTCGCCCCGTCGGTCGTCGCGGCGCCGCGGCTGGACTACGCCGAGCGCCCCGTCCGGGAGTTCCTCAAGATCCATTTCGCAGGGTCGCGCGACTTCACGGCGCGCGGGCTCGATCGGAAAGAGCGCTTTCTCTCCCGGCGCTTCCGCCGCGGCATGTACAGCTTCTTCGAGCGCATCGCAAAGACCGATTCCGCCCCTCCGCTCGTGACCGACCCGTTCACCGGCAGTCAGGGCGCCACGACCTATGCCATCGGCGACGCACGCGTCCGCGTCGAGAAGGCCCGGGTACCGGTCCGGTTCAGCGACGGGACTAACGAGTGGACGCTGACATACCTCCTGCGCAACGACCTGGAGCGCAACGATGAGCGCTGGTACATCGACGATATCGAGGACCGGCGCGGCATGCTGCTGTCTCAGGTCCTCCGCAAGTAGCGGACGCTCGCTCAGCACGAGACGAAAGGTTACACAGATGAAGAGCACCACAATGTTCCGATCGCGCATTGCCCTCGCGGTGGGGGTGATGTTCGCAGCTGGCTGCACGCGGCCCGCACCGCCGTCGGCGGCTTCGCCGCTGGCTGGCAAGCGGGCGGAAGGACGGGCCGGGATGGTGTCGGCTTCGCAGCCCGAGGCCACGCTGGTCGGCGTCGCCGTGCTCCGCGCAGGCGGTAATGCGGTGGACGCAGCGGTCGCCACCGCGTTCGCCCTCTCCGTGACCGATCCCTCACAGACCGGCATCGGCGGCGGCGGCGCAGCAACCGTCTGGATGCCTGCCAGCCAGCGCGTGGACCATCTGTCGTTCTATGGCCGAGCGGGTGAACGGCCCGAGTGGGGCACGGCTGATACCGGATCGCGCGGGCCGGGGCGAGGCGCTGCCGTACCCGGTATGGTGAGCGGCCTGCTCACGCTCCATGAGAAGCACGGCAAGCTCTCGCGCGAACAGGTCATGGCGCCGGCGATCGCGCTTGCCCGCGACGGATTCACGGTGTCGCCCCTGCTCGCCCGCACGATTACGTCCTCACGCGCGCGCGTGCTCGAGGAGCCCGGCGCCGCCGCGCGGTTCATGCCCGACGGTGAGCCCCTCCGCCCCGGCGACCGACTCATTCAGCCCGAGCTCGCCGCGACCCTCGAACGGATTGCGGCGACCGGACCGGACGCCTTCTATCGCGGCCCGTTTGCAGAACGGCTTGCGCAGCATGTGCAGGCGCGCGGCGGGCTGATTACGACGCGCGACATGGCCGCCTACCGCAGCACCTGGACTCGCCCGCTCTGCACCCCCTGGCGCGGACTCACCGTGCTTGGCGCGCCACCGCCGATGGGCGGGGCCGTGGTGTTGCAGATGCTTCACCTTGCGGAGCAGTCGGGGCTCACGAGTGCGACCGGCTACACCGAATCGCCGGCGACCGCGACGTCGTTTGCGCAGCTCATCCGGATCGCCCAGGTCGACGGGCAGCGCTGGCGGGGCGACCCGGGCGTGATGCCAGTCCCGGCGCGCGGCCTGGCCAGCGCGCGGTTCGCCGCGGCACGCGCGAGCGAGCTCACCGCCCCGATGCGCGACACGCTCTCCCCGGCCGATCCGTGGAGCGCCGACGCCGAGGGGCCGGAAGGTGCCTGCGCAGCGCTCGACCCGTATCCCGCGGCACCGCGTTCGGCAGCCGGGGATTTCGACGGACTCGGCAGCGGGTCGGCAGGTGAGGACAGCAGCTTCACATCGCACCTGAGCGTGGTGGACAGCGAGGGCAACGCAGTCTCGATGACGACCACGGTGGGTGTGCTGTTCGGCTCTGGCGTCTGGGTCGACGGCGTCTGGCTCAACTCGGTCGGCCGGAACTTCGACGGGCGCACCCGGGGCTCGGATCGGTACAGCAACTCGACCATGTCGCCCACGATCGTGCTCGACGGGCGGGACGTGCGGCTCGTGGTGGGTGCGGCAGGTTCGCAGTACATCCAGCCGGCGATTGCGCAGGTGAGCGTGCGGATGCTCGCGTTCGGGGAGGATCCGGCCATGGCGCTCGCGGCGCCCCGTCTCCATCCGAACTGGAACTCGCGTGAAGTCGAGGTCGAGCCCGGGTTTGGACCCGATGTGTACAGTGCCCTCGTGGCGCGGGGTTTCCGGCCGCGGTCGCGGGTGGGAGATATCATGTTCGGCGGGGTGCACGCGGTGTACGTGACGCCCGACGGGCGGCGGATCGGCGCAGCGGATCCGCGGCGGGACGGGTACGCAGCGGGCCAGTAAGACAATTGCCTCGGGGGCACCATGAAACTGGCGATAGTACCAGTACTGCTCAGTACGCTCGTGTTGATGGGCTGCGGCCGCGCGGACGGAGCGCCAGCATCGGTAACCCGGGACAGCGCGGGCGTCACGATCGTCGAGAATCAAGCACCCCTCGACGGTGACAGCCCGCGGTACAGGGTCGACTCCGTCGCCACCGTCGAGATTCGCTCCTCTCGCGGCGAGGGGCACGAGTTTGATACCAATGTTATTCCTGCCAAGCTATCTGACGGCCGCATCGTCGTGGCAGACCCGAGCGCGTGGGAGATCCATCTCTTCAGCCCTCAGGGGCAACCCCTCAATACCTTTGGACGCAAGGGCCGAGGTCCTGGGGAGTTTGAGTCGATCACCTCGATTGCCCGGTTCGCGGGGGACAGTCTTGTCGCCTATGACGTGCTACTGCGGCGGTACTCAGTCTTTGATGGCGCGGGCGGATTCGTCCGCAGCGGCTCGTTCACGGCTGGCACCGGGATGCCGATTCCGGTTGGTGCGTTCCACGATGGGGCGCTCCTGATCCGGGACGGCTTCCCGCTCAGGCCCAGCGGCACTGCTGGTCCTAGCGTAGTCACGGGTGGGCAGTCCGGTGAGCTTCAGGCTCTGACACCGCTGTACCGGGTACCGCTGAATGGCGCGTCAGTCGACTCGATCGGCGCAATCTCTGGCTCCGAGATTCTGTTGCAGGCTACCCCCCAAGCGATGTCGATGACACCGATTCACTTCGGACGGACGGCCATCGTGACGGCCCGGGACTCTGCGATCGTCATCGGGGATGGCGCCGGGTTTGATTTCCTGATCCGCCGGGAGACCGGCGAACTCGTGGGACAGTTTCGGCGTCCAGCGGCTGCGCATCCCGTGACGGCGGCCGAGGTCGAGGTGCTGATTACGGCGCAGCTTGCCAGCCTGCCGGCGGGTGTTCACGAGAGGATGGGACAGCGGCTTCGCGAGACCCCGCATCGGTCGACGAAGCCAGAGTATGACCGGGTTCTGCTCAGCGATGCGGGTGAGATCTGGATCCGCCAGTTCACAGTCTCGGCGTTGGGCGGCGGATTCTCGACGTGGTCCGTTTTCTCTGCCAAGGGCGAGTGGCTTTGCGACGTCCCGCTGCCGGCCGCGTTCATGCCCTATGCGATTTCGCGTGAGCATGTCGTCGGTACACTGACCGATGAGAATGATGGTGTCCTCGTTCAGGTTCGGCCGCTCCGAAGCGCGCGCTAAGGCTACAAGCACAAGCACTCGGCGGCGACTTTGCGAGGTCACAACGGTAGTGGTGATGTGAATGAGCGAGGGACTGACATGAGCACACCGGATCCGATCAGCCTGCTCTTCAGCGGCATGGAGAAGCTTGGGCCCGGCGGCAACACCCATACACTGCATGTGCTTGGTCTCCTTCCAACGCGATCGTTCCAGGTCGTTGTCGACGCCGGATGCGGAACAGGCCGTCAGACCCTGGCCCTGGCCACGGAACTCGGCGTGCTGGTTCACGCAGTCGACACTTACGAGCCATTCTTGAGTGAGTTGACCCGGCGCGCTCGGGAAGCCAGGGTCGACTCGCTGGTGCAAACTCATTGCATGGACATGGAAAGCGTCCCGAATGCCTTTCCAGCCATCGATCTGCTCTGGTCCGAAGGCGCAGCCTACAACATCGGCTACGCCAACGCGCTCTCTACCTGGGCTTCTGCGGTCGTGCCCCAGGGATTCGCGGTTGTCAGCGAACTATGCTGGCTCACGCCGCAGGCGCCTGCGGCCATTACGGAGTACTTCAGAGTCGGGTACCCGGAGATGAAGTCGGTTCAAGAGAATCTGGCGATCGCTGAGGCCGCGGGCTTTAGAGTGCTCGCGACCTATACGCTACCTCGGGAGGCTTGGATCGAGGGCTATTACGACATCCTCGAGTCGCGAGCAAAGGCCTTGGTTGACCACTCAGACCAATCTGTCAGGGACTTTGCAACTGAAACCCTGAGGGAGATCGAGATTTTCGATCGGTCCGATGGGGCCTATGGTTATGTCTTCTTCGCGTTACAACGAGTCTGATCGTTCGCTGGCGCATACTGGCAGATACCCTAGCCGCTGCGGATGGCGGAAGTTGCGCTCCTCCGAGACGGCCAGTATCGTCTAAGGGCCGCCCGGCTCTGTCCCACGACCAGAAGGAGCGAATGAAGCGGACCAGCGTTATCGCTGTCAGCTTGGCACTCATTGCCTGCGTTGAACCGGTTACCGATCCTCGGCTGCAAAGCGAGGTCCTGGTAGGCTTCGTCAGCGATGAGAGCCTGCGTGTCGATGGCCTCCGACTCGAGCTATCCAGCGGCTCGTGGAGCCGGACGCTCCGCGGTGGGGACTTCCACCCGCACGCCAACAGCGCACGCACCTTCTATTCGGATTTCGTACCAATTCCATCTGCCACACCGTTGGCGATTCGATTGGTCCTCCTAGGGGACAACGGTACGCTCGTCGACACAGACCTCGGCTTTCCCGTCGAGCAGTACCACACTTATCGACTGACCTTTTTCCCCAACCGCGACATTCCCGGTTACGGCGGCACAGTCGCCATCCCCCTCACTGGCAAGCCGCTAGGCTTCCCGAGTGATTCGATCTTCTATGACTGGGCCGGCTACGCGACCGGTCCGATCGGGCGGTAGTGCACCGGATCGACTCCTCTACCGCCCCTGAGTACCGCCGATGATCCGCCGTTGGCGGCGGGCAGCAGAAGCCCTCCTTCCGGAGCTGTTCTCCGACAAGCGGAAGCACCGCCTGTCGGATTTCTGCTTTGAGCTGGTGCTCGCTGTCCGCGCTGCCGGGCCAGAGTCAGAACTCTTCCTGCGTGCGGGCGCCTTCGCAGCCTACTGCTATCATCCCGACAGGCACCGATCGATCCGAAAGGCAGTCGTCGAAGACTACTTGCGGCATCTCGCCGCAGACCCCACCCTCCGGCTCGCCCTAGCGGCGTACTTTGTCGATGACCACCATCGACTCGGCCCGGCCTTGTTCGCGGTACTGCCGAGCGACGCGTTTGCCGACTGGGAGGCGGCAGTCGCCGCAGTTGGACCACCTCGTACTCAATGGTCCGAGGCCGATCTCGAGGCCATTGGTGGCCATGCTGGAGCACACGAGCAGCGAGTGCGGGCCAGTCCGATCGTGGGGTGTTATCACTGCGTTACCTTGTTTCCACCTGACGATATCACGGAATGGATTCCGTCACTGCGTGCTGGAGTTCAGCGCACCGCGATCTGCCCTCACTGCGGAATCGACGCCATCCTCCCTGCCGATGTTCCCGGCGGGGCCCTGACGCTGCCCCTGCTCGCGGCGTTGGAGGCGCATGGGTTCGGGGATTTAGGTCCAACCGCGATCTAGTGGCCCTGGCAGCGGATCCCGATAGACGCTCCCGGCCACGCGCCTGCCCACGTACCTTTACGCGACAGGGGGGAGCTCCACGTGATCGTCAGCCGAATGAACAACACCCTGATCGTCGTCGACGATCCCAAGGCAACGAAGGCATTCGTAATACCACTCGCCGAGCAGCTGCCAACGTGAGCGGGGACACACCCAGCCGCGTCATTGCGGATCGCTACGAGGTGCTCTCGGTCATCGGCCAGGGATCATCGGCGCGCACACTCCTCTGCTCCGACCTGCGCGAGAGCCGACAGGTCGTCGTCAAAGAGCTGCACTTTGCTCACCTGACCGACTGGAAGCACCTCGAACTCTTCGAGCGCGAGGCCAAGATGCTCGGCCGCCTCGAGCACCCGAGCATTCCCCGCGTGTTCGATTACTTCCAGGGCGAGGGCGAGGCAGCAACCTTCTATATCGTGCAGGAGTACATCGAGGCGCCCTCCCTGCTGCAACGACTGGACGCCGGCCCGATGCTCGGTCAGCAGGAAATCCACGGCATTGCGGTCGGGTTGCTCGACGTGCTGGACTACCTGCACGGTCGGGCGCCGCCGGTCGTTCACCGCGACATCAAGCCGGCCAATGTGTTGCTACGCACGAATGGAACCCCAGCTCTGATCGACTTTGGCGGCGTGCGCGCCGGTTGGCAGGCTGGCGGTACGACGGGCGCGACCGTGGTCGGTACCTTCGGATACATGGCGCCCGAGTGTTTCGCCGGGCAGGCCGGGCCGAAGTCCGACCTCTACTCGCTCGGCGCGACGCTGCTTCACCTCGTGACGGGGCGCCCACCAAGCGAGTTCTTCTCCGAGACCGGGCGCATCGAAGTGCCCGAGGACCTGCCGGGCGACAAGCCGCTGATCGGCCTGCTCGAGGCACTGCTGCGCCCTGCCCCGCGAGACCGGCCGAGTACGGCGAGTGCCGCCCGCGACCTGCTGATGAATCCTGCGCCACGGACCACGACCCAGGCGGTCGCCAGGCGACCGGCGCCGGCAACCGCCGTGGCGGCGCCGCGCAAGACCGCCATGGGCGAGAGCGGCGAACCGCGGTTCGTCCATATGGGCAATCCGCCCCGCGATCCGAAAGGGGAGCTCAGCGACGTCTATCGGAACCTGATGCACCCGCTCTTCCCCGCCCGCCGACCCTGGTCGGATGTCGAGCACTTCTTCTGGGTCGGGTTTGCCGGGTTCGCATCCGTGGCCACGCTCGGTGTTGTGCCCGCCGTCTACAGTTGGATCGTCCACCGGCGCCGGAAGACGTACGAGGATCTGTTCCGGCGGGGTACCTTCACCACGGGCACGATTCTGAGCATTCCGACCTCAGACGTGGCCATGTCTACGACCATCAAGTATGAGTTCGAGGTCGACGGCGCTACCTACCGAGGCTACATGCGTCAGCCGAGAGAAATGGCCCGGTACTGGATCGCGTCGGACACCGTCGCGGTCCTCTACGACCCGGACGATCCCAGCCAGTCCTGCATCGTGTACAGGTAGCGCCCCCACACACCGAAGGCCCCAACCAATGCCCTACTGGCGCCTGGGCGCTGGCGGCGGTGGCAGAGGCAGCGCATCGATCAGCGCCGCCATCCGCTTCCGGGTCGCCTCGTCAGGCAGGCGACCGATGCCACCCGCCAGGTTGTCGAGCATGTGCGCCGGCTTGGTCGTGCCCACCCGCGCGACCGTAACGGCCGGGTGGCTGATGACATACTTGAGGAAGAACTGCGCCCACGTCGTGGCGCCGAAGCCGGCAGCCCACTCGGGAAGGGGCGTGCTGGCCACGCGCTGGAAGAGTCTGGTGCCACCTGCGCAACTGACTCCTCCAGCGTTGCCGAACGGAAAGAAGGCCATCACGCCGATCTTCCGCTCCTGAGCCAGCGGCAGGATGGTGTCCTCGACGCGGTCGCGATTTCCGATATCGTAGTCGACCCCGATGAAGTCGATCGGCTCGTTGCGCATGGCGGCCTCGAGCTGGGGATAGGCGTTGTCGCTGATGACCTGCGCGCCGATGTACCGGACCTGCCCCGCCTTTTTCGCCTCCTGCAACACACCGATGTACGAGGGGTCGGCTATGGGGTTGACCATGACGAGGTCGATCCTCGACACCTTGAGCCGCGCCAGTGTCGTCTCGATCTGCGCTCTCGCGTTGGCGGCGTTGTGCACCGGCGGGCCACCCGGGCCGCCCGACGGAGAGCCCCGGGTCGACCAGAAGAGCTTGTTCTGAATGCCGAGTTCGTTGGCCACCGTGGCGTGGAACTGCTCGGCGGCTGCGTTGCCATGCATCAGGTCGAAGACCCTGCCGCCACCGTCGGCAAACGTCTTGACGACCTCCTTGAGCGCGGCGGGATCCGAACACGAGACGTGATTCGAGAACGACAGCCCAACCATCGGGACGGTCTCACCGGTCGATGGAATCGCTCGGTGTATCAGGGCACCCTGGCCCTGCAGAGCTTGGACGGCGCGCAGCAGCTCCGGTGTCAGCGCCATCGTAGCGCCGGCGCCGGCGGTGACCCCCAAGAACTCTCGGCGGTTGATCATGGTGCGCTCAGGTTGAGGTTCCCGACAGTACGTTATCCTGGATTGTGGGTCTGGGGTCCCGATCAGCGCAACGAGCGTCCGTCAAGATTCCGTTCAGGTTCCGTCAAGAGCCTCCAGGCGTGAAGCGATACCCGATCTTCCGGACGGTGAGAAAGTGGCGCGGGTCCGCCGGGTCCGCCTCGAGCTTACGGCGCAGTTCCATGATGTGCATGTCGACCGTGCGGGACATCACGTCGGACGAGTAGCCCCAGATCTCCCGCAGCAGTTGCGCCCGGGTGATCACCTCATCCGGCCGCGTGACGAGCGTCACCAGAAGGGCGTACCCTCGGGGCGAGAGCGCGACACCGACCCCGTCCCGGTGGACCGTGTGAGCGCGCAGGTCGACGACGACGTTGGAAAAGGTGACCGTTGACCCGGCCGCACTGATCGACCCGAGCGGCACCGGCAGTTGCGCACCAGGCGTTTCACCGAGCATGGTCCGCACCGTCTCCAGCAGGGCGCGCAGGTTGCGATGCAGCGCCGGATTCGTGGCCCGGCGGCGCTCCGCAGCGCGGTGCAGCGCGCGAGCCAGCTCGGAGGTCTGAACCGGCTTGAGCAGGTAGTCGACCGCGCTGACCTCGAAGGCCCGGAGCGCGAACTGGTCGTGCGCGGTGACGAAGACGACCGGCGGCATCCGGTCCGCGCCAATCGCATCGACGAGCGCAAAGCCGCCCGTCTCGCGCATCTGCACATCGAGGAGGACGACGTCAGGATCGAGGTCTCGAATCAGCCTGACCGCATCGCTACCGTCACCACATTCGCCGACGACCTCCGCACCAGGCAGCTCGGCCAGGAGGTGGCGCAACCGTTGACGTGCCAGCGGCTCGTCGTCCACGATCAGCACCCGAAGAGCCGTCATACGTCAGCTCCCCTTAGCACAGGTTCGGCGGGGCAGATGCGATAGGGAATGCGCATCGTCGCGACGGTCCCCTGCGGATCGGCTGGCCCGAGCGTCAGGGTCGCCCCGGAGCCATACAGCTGGGCCAGCCGCGCTCGCACGTTCTGCAAGCCGATGCCCAGCGAGCTGTCACCCGACCCCGCGCTCAGCTCGGCGCCGAGCCCGACGCCGTCGTCAGTCACGCAGAGCTCCAGCGCGTCGCCATCACGCCGCGCGGCAAGGTGGACTCGCCCCGGTGCGCGGCGCGGCGCCAACCCGTGGCGGATCGCGTTCTCCACCAGGAGCTGCAGCACGAACGCCGGCACGCAGGCATAGCGCAGCGGGTCCGGCACGTCGAGATCGACGGTCAGCCACTCGAACCGGAGGGCTTCGATTTCCAGGTAGGCATCAACGAGGCGAAGCTCGTTCTCCAGGGTCGTCTCTTCACCGCGCGTCACGGACAGCGAGGCGCGCAGAAAGGAAGAGAGGGCCGCGATGGCGGTGTCGGCCTTGGCCGCATCGGAGGGAACGAGACTCGCGATCGAGTTGAGCGCATTGAACAGGAAGTGCGGGTTGAGCTGGAGCCGGAGCGTCTGCAGCCGCGCCGAGGCGAGCTCGGCCTGCAGGTTGGCCTGGAGCACGGCGTTGTCGCGCTCGCGCTGCATATACACCACCAGCAGGCCAAGCGCAGCGGCCGCAATCAGCAGGAACAGATAGAGCGGCCCCTGGAACCAGAGGGCGCGCATGGGCGGCGGCGCCGGCCAGCCAAGCAGAGTACTGAGTGAGGCGGTGTAGACCCAATGCCGCAGCACCATGAGCGGAACGGCCAGCACGCCGAGGACTGTCAGCACTTGTCGGAGCGGACGGTGACGAGCCCGAAGCGCGAGGTGGTACATCAGGTAGGTCGCCAGGGCCCAGGACGTCTGATCCAGGATCAGCATCACGACGGCTTCGTCCATGGGGGCGGGACTGCGCGCAGGGCCGGCGAGCATGCCGACGAGGCGGATCGGAACGGCGGCATTCCACGCGAGCAGCCACCAGGCAAGAACGGTCCAGCCGCGCCCGCGAAAGCGTACCGTGCCGCTTCGTTCCGTGATCTCTGGCATTGGTCAGAATACCCCAGTGTGTTTCGCTTGCGAAGCCTCTGGCCACGCCCGTCTCATGCTCTCTCGCGCCTGTTGTCGCGCGGCTAACCGTACGCCCGGCCGAGGCGTACTCACCGTTCCGCTCTTCGTACCGCCATGCCTGGACTTGGTACCCGTTCTCTTGCCGGATGGGCAAGCCCGTTCCATACTGAATATCGAACTCTTCGCATCACCGACCGTCCTGGAGACGCCATGATGAATCGACGCCATTGGCTGGGAATCACGGGGGGCGCGGGCGCCGCGCTGGCCCTCAACCCGCGCCTGCTTGCCGCCCTCAGTAGCCAGCAACTCCTTACCCGGGCCGTGCCGTCCACCGGCGAGCGTCTGCCGCTGATCGGACTGGGCAGCTCCGCCACGTTCGCGCAGGTCGCCCGGAGCGAGGACAGCTCCGCACTGCGCGAGGTCTTCCGCGCCATGACCGACAAGGGCGCCACCGTATTCGATACCGCGCCTTCCTACGGCTCGTCGGAGCAGGTTGCCGGTGACATTGCAGCGGAACTCGGCATCAGCGACAAGGTCTTCTGGGCGACCAAGATGAACGTGGCCCAGGGCCCGAACGCGCCTGCGGACGCGGCGCGAGCGCGGGAGCAGGTCGAGACCTCGCTCAAGCGGCTGCGCAAGCGGCCGGTCGACCTGATCCAGGTCCACGGCCCAATCGATATGCCGACCCAGCTCGGCGTCCTGAAAGAGGTGAAGAAGGCGGGACGGATTCGCTACATCGGCGTGACGAGCACCTCCAAATCGCAGTACGAGGAGATGGAGCGCCTGATGCGGAGCGAGCCGCTCGACTTCATCGGCATCGACTACGCCATCGACAACCGCAGCGTCGAGGAGCGCATTCTTCCGGCAGCAGCGGACCGCGGCATCGGCACGCTGATCTACCTTCCGTTCGGCCGCACTCGGCTGTGGAAGCGGGTCGCGGGTCGGCCCGTGCCGGAGTGGGCCAAGGAGTTCGACGCGCATACCTGGGGTCAGTTCTTCCTCAAGTTCGTCGCGGCCGATCCGCGGGTCACCGTCATCACGCCGGCCACCAGCCGCGCCGCGAACATGACCGACAACCTCGGGGCGGCGGTGGGTCGACTCCCGGACGCGGCCATGCGGAAGCGGATGATTGCACACGTGGAGGCGCTGCCGGCGTAAACGCAGGGAGGCGGTATGGGCAGCGGCAGACGGGCGGCCACGTTCATCCTTCTGTTGACGATCGCGGGCGGCGTCTTCGCCTCCGCCGACCGTCGCGGCGGGGCCGCATCTGAACCGACCGGGCCTGTACACGTACCTGAGTTTGCGGACCTGCGGCAGGCGGCGGACTCGTTCCTCGCCAGTCTCGAACCGGGGCAACGCTCGAGGGCGGTCTTCGCGTTCGAGGACGCCGAGCGCCTCAACTGGCACTTCGTACCGCGGACGCGGCGGGGCCTGTCGCTCAAGGAGATGACCCCGGAGCAGCAGGGCCTGGCGCGCGGTATTCTCCGGGTGGGCCTGAGCAAGCGCGGCTACCTCACGGCAAGTACGATCATCGAGCTTGAACTCGTGCTGCGTGAGATGGGCGAGAATCCGCGGGTGCGCGACCCGGAGCTGTACTTCTTCAGCATCTTTGGCACACCCTCGGATACGACCCCGTGGGGCTTTCGAGCCGAAGGTCACCACCTCTCCCTCAACTTCACGCTCGTCCGGGACTCGCTGATCGCGACCGCTCCGGCGTTCCTGGGCGCGAACCCGGCCGAAGTGCGGAGCGGGACACGGCGGGGGCTCCGAGCGCTGGCTGCGGAGGAGGACATCGGCCGTGAGCTCATTCTGTCGCTCGACGAGCGCCAGCGTCGCGTCGCGCTGATCGCGGCGGTGGCGCCGAGCGATATTGTGACCGGCAATGCCGCGCGGGTCGATCCGCTCGCGCCGATCGGGATCCGCGCCACCGAGCTCCGGCCGGACCAGGCCGCGATCCTGGTCCGGCTGCTCGATCTCTATCTCGACCGGATGGCTGAGCCGCTTGCTGCGCGTCGTCGCGCCTCTCTCGAGCGAACCGACTTCGGCCGGGTCGCGTTCGCCTGGGCGGGCTCGACCCAGCGCGGCGCGGGGCACTACTACCGCATCCAGGGGCCGACCTTTCTCGTCGAGTACGACAATACTCAGAACGGCGCCAACCACATCCACACCGTCTGGCGCGACTTCGACGGCGACTTCGGTCGCGACCTGCTGCGCGAGCACTATCGCACCGCCCCGCCTTCGCACGGACACTGAACGCCGAGCGGATCACTTACGCTTGGGCGCCCGCATTTCCTGACCGTTCTGGTGCAGCACCTTGTACATCGCGCCCGCAGCATCGGTGACGAACTCCACTTCCAGCTTCACCGAGGTCCCCCGCACATTGAACCGGGTCTGTGAGATCGGCTCGAGGACAAACTCCGGCTGCCCCGGCGGCTGCCCCGTCAGCGTATCGCCTTTGCGACGTACCACGACAAAGGCATCGGGTCCCAGCTCGTACTCACCGACGTACCGATCGAGCACTTCCACGGGAACACGCACCGCTGCCTGCGCTGCAGCTGGTGCGGTGGCCGCTGGGGCAGTCGGCGTCGGCGTCGGTGCTGACGCCACCGCGGCCCCCGGCGTGGGGGTCGCCTCGATTCCAATGGCCGCCATTCCGGCGCGCACGGCCCGGGCATCGTCCGCACCGCTGGCACCGCTAGCGCTGAACGCGCCGACGAGCTGCCCGCCCCGCCGCAACAGCAGGCCCCCCTCGAACGGCAACGCCCCCTCGATTGCCTTGACGGTACCGGCCCGAACACCCGCGACGTACTCGGCGGTGTGCATCCCGGAGGTGATGGCCGTGTTGACCTTGTTCATGGCAACGTCATAGTTCCGCTTCGGCACTCCGTCCATCCGACCCAGGTAGATCGGGGTGCCCTCGGCGTCGCTGATCACGAAGGCGAGGTTCCAACCGTTGCGGCGCGCCTCCGCTACGGCCGCGTCCACCGCGGTCCGGGCTTCGTCGAGCGTGATCCTGGCGGCTGCCGGCGCCCCCTGCTGCCCTTCCATCGGCTGAACGGTGGTGGCCACAACCAGTATGGCCGTGGCAAGTGCAGCCCCTGTACGTCCCCTCACGATGTGCCTCCGCTGGTAAGAATCGAAGGGCGCCTTCGCGACGCCCTGCTCAACACACGAACGCCGATCCGGACGACCTCGACCAGTCGGTGCGTTCGCAGCGCCTATGAAGTATGAGACGATTGCCCTTACCCGTCGATGAAGTTGATCCCAACAGCAGATCGAGGTACACGAACAACGTCTGCCTGGTACGAATGCGCCGGGGTCACCCAGGCTCCTGGGGGTCTTCTTTTTCAGAGACTGGCGTCGGACCACGAGACAGGGCGAGTAAGCCGGCAACGGGCGTGTCAGACTGCCCCCGGTTGCGCTGTTGCAGTTTGCACCTCAAATTGTATACAAACCATGGCAACCTCCCCACCGCCTGGGGCGCCGTCTCCCGAGGAATCATCATGAAAGCCTGCATCACTGGTAGTGTCGTGCTCGTTCTCCTGGGCGCGAACGGAGTTAACGCTCAGCAAGCCACGCGGCTTCAGGTCGGCAAGCCCGTGCCTGCGACGCTCGCGGCCAACGATACCGTCCGATACGAGCTCGACCTGCCGGCACGGCACTTCGTTGCCGGTCGAATCGATCAGGACGGGGTGGACGCCACGGTGACGGTCAGGGGCCCGACGGGCAACCAGGTGTTTCGAGGAGCCCGGGTTGGACGCGGCGGCCCTGAGGCGTTTGCCTTCGCGACGGACAGTGTCGCGGGCCGGTATATCATCGCGATTGCGCCCGCGACGGCCGGCACCAGCGGCGCCGTGCGGGTCCAGCTGACTCGTTCCGAGGCAGCGGCAACGACGCCGGCAGGCAAGGTCGACCAGGCCGCCGCGCAATTGTACAAGGACACCCCGGGCGCTGTGGTCGGCGTGATTCAGAGCGGCAAGCTGACGTTCGTCAAGGGATATGGCGCTGCGGACCTGACCAACAGCCTGCCGTTCACGGCCGAGACGCCGACCAACATCGGCTCCACCTCGAAGCAGTTCACGGGCTTTGCGCTTGCCGTGCTGGCGTCACAAGGCAAGCTCTCCATGGACGACGACGTTCGGAAGCACATTCCCGAGCTCAAGGATTTCGGCACGACGATCACCCTGCGACACTTGCTGACCCACACCACCGGGTACCGCGAGTTCATCAATCTGCTGCTCATCGAAGGGCGTCAGGTGATGGAGGGTGACTACATCGCGCCGGATGAAGTCATCAAGGTGCTCAACCGGCAGCCGACGCTGCAGAACGCTCCCGGCGCGGAGTTCAACTACAACAACTCCGCCTTCAGCCTGGCCACGATCGTGGTGGAGCGCGTCACCGGCCGCCCCTTCGCCGAGTGGATGCGTGACGAGGTATTCCTGCCGCTGGGCATGACGAAGACCTGGGTTCGCGCGAGTCCGGGCCAGATCATTCCGAACCGAACGGTGGGCTACCAGGCAGGCTCCTACGGCTTCCGCGAGGTGCGCGATCTCCATGGCTCCGCGGGCGCGGGCGGCATCTATACGACGCCGGGAGACATGGCGAAGTGGATGCACAACTTCAAGACCGGCGCCCTGGGCGGGCCGGCCGTCATCAAGGAGATGACGACGTCGTTCGTGCTCAACAGCGGCGCGGCCACGAACTACGGCTACGGCATCTTCATCGACTCGACCCGCGGTGTGAAACGCTGGCAGCACGGCGGCAACGACATCGCCCACAGCTCGACGTTCGTGTACTTCCCTGACCTCGACGCCGGGTATGTCGTGTTCAGCAACTATCAGGGCGTGCCGGGCGGCCTGGCCGGCGTCGTGGCGGATGCATACTTCGGTCAGCACATGACGGCGGCACCTCGCCCGACCGCGACTGCAGGCTCAAGCGTCACGGTTCCACCCGCGACCTTGCGGCGCTACGCGGGCAAGTATCAGATGACCACGCTCGGCGATATGCAGCTGACCGTCGAGCAGCAGGGCGGTCAGCTCCGCCTCCAGGTTCCCGGTCAGCCGCCGCTGCCGCTCCGGCCCACCTCGACGACCTCGTTCGAAGTGGTTGGCGCGCCGGCCTCGATCACCTTCAACACCGCCGCGGACGGAGCGGTCGAGGGCATCACCTTCCACCAGAGTGGCGAACACCCGGGCAAGCGCGTCGAAGAGCAGAAGGTGGACCTTGCCAGCTTCGCAGGTCGCTACTTCAGCGAAGAGCTGGAAACCTACTACGACCTGAGCGTGGAGAAGGACCAGCTCGTCATTCGGCATCGCCGCTTCGGGCCAGCTGCGCTGACGCACACCAGCGGCGACAATTTCTCCGGGACGATGCCGGTGAGCAGTGTGGCCTTCCGCCGCGATGCGCAAGGCAACGTGACCGGCTTCGAGGCCGGCAACGGGCGGGCGCGCGGCATCCTGTTCGAACGAGTCCTGCGCTAGCCGGCGGGCCACGAGGGTCCCGAGCCAGGGGCAGCGCACCGAGTTGTGCGCTGCCTCACAGCCCGAAACCTCGGTCGGGGCTATGTTGGACCATGCGCCGACCCCTTGTCTTCCTTACCGCCGCACTGATCGGCTGCGGAGGCGACCCGCTTCCGCAGGAGCCGCCAGCCGCAGTCGATCCAGCCTCACTGCGGATCAACCTCGCCGGGCCTGATCACCTGCTGATGGGCCGCACGGTCGCGCTCGAGGTGACCGCGGCGCGCCAGAGTGGCCTGGCGGTAGACGTCGCCGGCCGAGTCGCCTTTCGCTCGACCCGACCCGAGGCGCTGACCGTCGACGGGGCGGGCCTGGTTACCGTCGCGGACTCGGGCAGCGGCTTCATCGTTGCCAGCGTCGAGATCGAGGGACGGACCTTGGCCGACTCGGTGCGCATCGTCGGGATCGACCCAGGCTTTACGATCAGCCTGTCCTTATCAGGGGGCTCCAACCACTACACCGTACCGCAATCAGGGCCGCTGACGGTTGCTACGCTCGACCGCAACGGCAACCCGATCGCCGCCCCAGTGCCTGTGTCGCTCCGATCGACCGACACCACGGCCTTTCGGGTCGACGCCGGGGGCACCGTCTCGGCCGTTGGCCCGGGCGAGGCGTACATCATCGCCTCGGCGACCACGACGTACGGGGAGCTGGCCGACTCGGTGCGCATGGTCGCCGTCTGCACCGCTGAACTCCAGTTGAAGCTGGCGACACCACCGGCGCTGCCGTTTCGAGTCGGCATGACGTTTCCGATGGATGCCACGATCCGCACCTGCGGTGGTGCCATCGGGTTCCGGCCCACGGAATGGCGCTCGCTCGATCCTGCCGTCGTCTCGATCGATATTGCCGGTGCGCTGGTTCGGGCCGTGGCCCCGGGTACGACCACGATCGTAGTCACCGCCGAGCTCGCTGCGGGAGAGCTCGAGGTCGCGATGCCGCTCACAGTCGCACCCTGAGGTACCCCCACCGCGCCCGCAGGCGGCGTTAGGCGGGCTCTTTCTCGGCTGCCGTTGCCTGCCCAGGCACCGGCCAGGTACCCGTGGTGCCCTGAGGAAACCGCCCAGCCAGGATCTCGCCCATCGGACGAGTCGTGGCAAACTGGGCCAGCACGATCCGAAGAATGCCCGTCATCGGCGCAGCGAGCAGCATCCCGACCACACCCCAGATCAGACCCCAGAACACCAGAGCAATCAGCACCGTCACCGGGCTCAAATCGAGGCCGCGACCGGTCAGCTTGGGATCGATCCCGCTGCCGATTACGAGCTGCACGATGGCCGGCAGCACGAAGACACCGACCACCGGCCAATAGCTCTCGAACTGCACCAGCGCGACCGGAAGCGGCAACAGCACCGCCACGATCGACCCCACCGAGGGAATGAAATTGAGCAGGAAGGTGAGCACCCCGAATACCAGGGCGAGCTCGAGGCCCAGCAGCGCCAGGATCGCGCCGACGAGTACACCGGTCGCCGCGGAGATCGCGAGCTTGATGCCCAGAAACCGGCGAATTCCGGCGTCGATTTCCCGAAACACCTGCGACCGGAACCGTCCCGGCTGCCGGCCCAGCAGCAGGAAGATCACGAAGATCATCACGAGAAAGCCGTTGCTCACCACCGTCAGCGCAGTTCCCGCAGCGGCCGGCACGACCTGGGAAATCGGAAACGCCTGAATGGATTCGAGCAAAGCGTCCTGGCCGACTTCGAGCCCCCGACGGTCGAGAAGCTCGGTGACCTGCCGGGTGATGCGTAGCAGCCGCTCCTGGTACAGATCGGCCGAATTGAGGAGGCCGCGCACCGAGGTCGTCACGAGGACCGCCATGAGGGCAATCAGCCCCGCCACCACCAGGAGCGTGGTAACGGTCGAGGCCCAGCGGGGAAACCGCGCCTTGGTCTCGAGGAGGTCGGCCAGAGGGGAGACGAGGTAGTAGACGAAGACCGCGAGCACGAACGGCACCAGGGCCGGTCGCATATAGGCAAGCCCCGCCCCGACCGCCACCGTGGCGATCAGGATCAACGAAACGGCAATCAGCCGAGCCTGTTCCTCGGCGAGGTCTCTCGGGCTGCGCATGCCGGAGTATTGTCTCAGCGCCGTTTCGCCACAAGTGGTCTGTTTACGTTGACTTACGGCGCCCCGGGGCCAACCTTGGTACGCCGGTTCGCGGCATGGGACCTCGCGGCGTGCACCCGGCCGCACCGACTGCTGACTCGAGGTGGTGAATGGAAGGGACGCGCAGCCCCGCAGTGACCGGCGGCGGGCCACGCTGGACCTGGATACGGCTGGCACTCGGCCCCGCCGCCTTTGTCGCGATCCTGGCCCTGCCCGAACCCGCGGGGCTGAGCCCCGAGGCCTGGCGAGTCGCGGCGGTAGCCGCGTTCATGGTGCTCTGGTGGGTCACCGAGGCCATTCCCATCCCGGCTACGGCCCTCCTGCCACTGGTGCTGCTGCCCGCACTCGGCGTTGCAGACCTCGAAGGCGCGGCCGCGCCGTATGCCAACCCGATCGTGTTCCTCTTCCTGGGCGGCTTCCTGATTGCTCAGGCCATGCAGCGCTGGCAGCTCCACCGGCGGCTGGCCCTGCTCGTGATTCGGCAAACCGGCACTCGGCCCGGTCCGCTGATTGCCGGCTTCATGGCGGCCGCCGCCATTCTCAGCATGTGGGTCAGCAACACCGCCACCGCCGTGATGATGCTGCCGATCGGGCTCTCGGTAATCCAGCGGGTCCAGGGCGACACCGCGCTCGACGGCGCTCCCCCGGCGAGTTCGAACTTCGGCGTGGCGCTCTTGCTGGGCATTGCCTATGCCTGCAGCATCGGCGGGCTCGGCACCTTGATCGGCAGTCCGCCGAACGCGCTCCTCGCCGGCTTCGCAGCAGAGCGCTACGGCATCGAGGTCGGCTTCGGCGCCTGGATGATGCTGGGGGTACCGCTGGTCGTGGTCGGCCTGCCGCTCGCCTGGCTGCTGCTGACTCGATGGCTCTACCCCGTCCACGCCGACGGCGCCCTGCTGGATGGTCGCGAGCCGATCGAAGCGGATCTCCGGGCCATGGGCCCGCTGACCCGGGGCGAGCTGATCGTCGCCTGCGTCTTTGGGGTCACCGCGATTGCCTGGATCACTCGACCGCTGCTATCGGCCTGGATTCCGGGTCTGTCGGACGCCGGCATTGCCATTACCGCGGCAGTGCTGCTGTTCGTGATTCCGGTCGACGCCCGGCGCGGCGTCTTCGCGCTTGACTGGGACTGGGCCCGGCGGCTGCCGTGGCACGTGCTGCTGCTCTTCGGAGGCGGGCTCTCGCTGGCAGCGGCCATCAGCCGGAGCGGCCTGGCCGAGTGGATCGGGCAGGCGCTGTCCGGTCTCGACGCGCTGCCCGCCCCCGTCGTCGTTGCCTTGCTGAGCCTCGCGATCATCATCCTGACCGAGCTGGCCAGCAATACGGCCACCGCGGCCGCGTTTCTGCCGATTGCCGCCTCGATGGCGACCGGGATGGGCCTGAATCCGCTCGTGCTGATGGTGCCGGTGGCGGTGGCCGCCAGCTGCGCCTTCATGCTGCCGATTGCGACGCCGCCGAACGCGGTGGTCTACGGCAGCGGCCAGCTCACCATACCGCAGATGGCGCGAGCGGGGCTGGCCCTCAACATCCTGTTCGTCGGGCTGCTGTCGACGCTGGGCTACCTCCTGGTCGAGCTCGTCTTCGGCGCGTGACGCGGCGGGCAGGCCGGATCATGCCTGCCCGATCGCGGCTCATTGCCGGATCCACTCGCTGTCGCCGACCAGAGAGAAGGTCAACGATCGAGGCCTGCCATCGGCGCCGAGCTGAAAATTGACGCGCGGCCGGCCGAAGATGATGTCCTCCAGCTTCGCAGTGAACGTGTTGAACTGCCAGTGCTCGAGTGGGCCGCGAATGGTTGGCCCCTGTTCTGCCTGGAGGGTCAGTCCACCCGCCTGACTGGCGGCAATGACGATGCTGCCGAAGATCGGATTGCGATAGGTGCCGGCGTAGGCCGACTCCGGCAGGCTGGGCCGAGTGCCCTCGACGCGGGAGACACCGGGATTGCTCCGCGACCCGGCTTCGAATGCCAGCTCCGCAGCGCGGTACTCGGCGGAATAGTCGTGAGGTGCCTGGCCGAGCGCCTGATCGAGCAGATAGCGGGTCAGGGGCACCCCGATGTCCACCTGATTCATGTTCGTCAGGATGACGACACCGAGACGCTCGGATGGCATGAAACTCACGAGCGCCGCCATTCCGTCGATGTGCCCCCCGTGGGTGACCCAGCGCCGGCCACGATGCATCGTCACGAACCATCCGTAGCCGTACCCGAGGTATTCCTGCGCCATCAGCCGGGCCACGAAGGCGGGGTCCTGAATCAGGATGTGCGGGCTGGACGCCTCAGCCACCCGGGCCTCGCTGAGAAGGCGGCGGCCATTCACCACGCCACCTTTGACCCAGAGCCGCAGCCATGAGGCCATCTCGATCACATTGGCGTTGAGCCCGCCGGACGCGGCCGGCGCGTCCAGGTTTCGCCACGGTACCGGCCGCACGGCGCCCTCGACGACGGCGTGTGGCGTGGCCACATCCGGGCGACCCACGAGGTCTCGGACAGACAGGGTGGCCTCCCGCATGCCTAACGGGTCGAGCAGCCTGCGACGCAGGAAGTCATCGTAGGACGTGCCGGAGACCCTCGCGATGACCTCGCCCGCCACAACGTACATCAGGTTATGGTACTCGAACTCGCTTCGGAAACTTCGAGCCATCGGCACGTTCCCGAGGGCTCGGACCAGTTCGTCTCGCGACCGCGTCGTGCCGTAGAACAATCCGTCGGCCCGCGCGACACCGCTGCGATGGAGCAGCAGGTCGGCTACGGTGAGCTCGCGGGTGACCCAGGGATCGGCGACCCGAAACTCAGGCAGGTAGTCTGTCACCCGCTGCCCGAATCGGAGCACGCCGTCATCCGCCAGCATCGCCAGCGCGGCTCCGGTCATGGCCTTGGTGGTCGAGCCGATGGCAAAGAGCGTCCTGACCCCGACCGAATCGGTCCCGCCAAGCGTGCGGACGCCGTATCCCTTCGCCAACACGATCGAGTCTCCCCGCACGACGGCGACCGCCATCCCCGGCACCTGCCACGTCCGCATCGTGGACGCAGCATACTGATCGAACCCGGCAAACGGCGCCCGCTCCCGCCCTGCCCCCTGGGCAAACGTGGTACCGGACCCGAAGAGCAATGTCAGGCCAAGGGCCGCCAGCGAACGAAGGCGCATGTAAGTCTCGCGAATTGCCGTTGAATAGTCATTCACTTATCATTGAATGAAGGTTCAACATTACTCCCTGTCAAGCGAGCCCATGCCCCGCGCCGTTACCCTTCGCCGCCCGCCGCGCGAAACCGTCGTGGCCCGGATTCTCGATGCGGCGGTCGCGCTCTTTGCCGAGCGCGGCTATGAAGCCGCCACGATGCAGGACGTGGCGGCCAGCATCGGAATGACCGCCCCTGCCCTCTACTACTACTATGACTCGAAACAGGATCTCCTTTTCGAGGTGATCGAATCGAACCTGGCTCGGATCGTGAGCCGAATCGAGAGCCTCACCGCGGCAACGGCCACCGAGGAGCTGACGGCATTCGTGCGGGAGCATACCCGATTTCAGCTCGAGGGTGTGGCCGGGGCGCGGGTCTACAACGCGATGTTCCTCGGGACGAGCACGATGTACGCGGCCCTCTCGCGGAGCCAGCAGGCAAGAATTACCGCGCTGCGACAACGGTTCCGCGGACGACTCGACGCCATCCTGGAGCGCGGTCTCGCGACGGGGGAGTTCCACATCGAGGACCGAATGGTCACCGCTATGGGAATCATTGCGCTCGGCGAGTTCACCCCGGCCTGGTTCACACTGCGCGGCAAGCCTCAGGTCGAACGCGTTGCTGGTCTCTACGCAACGCTCGCGCTACGCATGGTTGCACCAGCAGGACCACGACGTGGGAGGGCTCGATGACCACCAGGCGCGCGTTTCTCTGTGCGGTTGGCGCCTCAACCGCTGGGCCTTGGATTCTCCGGGGCAGGTTCACCCGATTCGGAGGGCAGAGCTACTCCGTCCGTTGCCTCGACCTGATGCGACAGGCCCTGGTGATCGACATGCTGAGTCCGCTCACCATCCGGCGATCGACCTGGGCGGCGTGGGCCAGGCAGCCAGAATCCCTTTCAGCCGAGGTTGCCGCCCGGTATCGGGCGTCGGGCATCTCGGTCTTCCATACCGCCGTAGGCTGGGGCGGTCCGGACGCGTATCTCGACGCGCTCAAGTACTTCCTGAGTCACAACGCCTTGATTGCGGGGCGGGAGGACCTGTTTCTGCGGATCGACAGCGCCGGCGACCTCGCTCGCGTCAAGGCAACCGGCAAGACCGGCATCCTGCTCGGCGCGCAGAACTCGGACCATTTCATCAAGCCGGGTCTCGATCCCCGCGATCTGCTGGCGACGGTCGACGAGTTCTACGGTTACGGGCAAAGGGTCTCACAGCTCACCTACAACACGCTCACCTGGTTCGGCAGCGGCGCGACCGACCGTGGAGATCCTGGGCTCAGCGAGCTCGGGGTCCAGCTCGTCGCCCGGATGAACAAGGTCGGCATGGCCATCGACACCTCCCACTGCGGCGACCGGACAACGCTCGATGCGTTCGAGGTGTCCACCAAGCCTGTCCTGGTTACCCACTCGAACGTGCGGAACCTTGCGGCGGGGCACCCGCGCTGCAAACCGGACGAGGTGATCCGCGCAGTGGGCAAGGCCGGCAGCGTTTTCGGCGTGACCGGTGTTCGCAACTTCGTGACCGACCGCGAGCCGACGACGATCGAGCACTTCCTCGACCACATCGACTACATCGCCAGGATGATCGGGGTGGAGCATGTCGGTATCGGCAGCGACATCGACCTCGACGGCTATGACGACCTCTCGCCAGCTGAGCAGGCTGCGACCAAGGCAAGCTACGACTCGAGCTACCGATTTCGCGAGAAACTCGACATCGACGAGATCGCCCACCCGAAGCGGATGTTCGACGTCACCGAGGGTCTGATCCGCCGTGGCTACACGAACGGTCAGATCCTCGGCATTCTGGGCGCAAACTTTCAGCGGGTCCTCGGACAGATCTGGATCTGACGAGGGGCGACCGGGGCTACCTGCGCCGAATCGCCGTACGCCGCTGGTTACCGGTCTCCAGGACGAGGCGATCGACTGCGCCGCCGTCGCCTTCGAAGGTGACGACGGCGTTGCTGTTGCGCCGGAAAAACCGGGTCGGCGTCTCGGCGAGCAGCTCGTGCCGAGCGAGGCTCTCGCCTTGCTGGAAGACGAGCGCCCTGCCGACCCGGCTGATCGTGATCGTTCCATTCTCCAGCTCGTACGTACCGACGTAGCGGTTGAGGGTCCGGTCGTCGACCGCAATTTCCTTCTTCTCGGCTCGCGGCAGCGGGTCCTGGCCGCGCAGCAACCGCAACGCCGCCTCGACCAGCTCGGAGTAGCGCGTCGGGCTGTCCGGGAGGAAGTCCGAGTTGGTCATATAGTACAGGCCAACCTTGGCATCGACGTCGCCGATCATGAAGGCGCGTTGGCCGGGAATTGCTCCGCCATGGTTAATCAGCGTGTTGCCGGTTGCGCTGTCCTTGGTGACCGTAAACCCAAAGCCATAGTTGCTGCCGAAGCGCGGCTCATGCATTGCCTTGATCGACTCGGCCGACAGGATCCGCTTGCCGTTGAAGACGCCGCCGTTGATGTGCGCGCCGAGAAATCGGGCCATGTCGGAGGCGGTGAGATAGATGTCGCCGGCCGGATAGACGTCGAAATGCACCTGAACCTCCGGACGCGGCGTACCGTGAGAGCCACCCGCGTTATACGGCAGCGCCATGGTCTCGACCATCTCAGGCGAAGGGTACACCGGGTGCGGCGTCGTGACGCCGATCGGCTTGAGGATGTTCTCGACGATGTACTTCTCGTACTCGACGCCTGAGATCTTCTCGACCAGGAGGCCAGCCATCCCGTAGGCAAAGTTGTTGTACTCGTAACGGGCTTCCGGAGCCCGGATCGAATAGAGCGATGAGGTCATCGCCTCGAGCGTCTTCGGCAGGGTCCGACCCCAGATCGGCTTGGTCTCCGCACCGGCCCGAAGACCGGACCAGTGCGAGAGGATGTGAGTAAACGTCACCTGCTTTTCGCTTTGGATCCGATCCATGACCCGATGATCGCCGAGATAGCGGTTGATCGGATCGTCGAGACGGATCTTGCCTTGATCCACAAGCTGCATGATCGCGGTGGCCGTGGCGGACTTGAACGACGACCCGGTGCTGTAGTACGTCTCGGGTGTCGCGAGTGTCTTGGTCCGGACGTTGGCGTAGCCGAACGCGGCAGCCCAGACGATGGAGTCGCCCCGGACGAGCGCAATCGACATCGACGGAATCCCGTTCTCCGCAAGCGTCTTCTGGACCAGACCGGAGACGATCGTCTTGGTTTTTTCGAGATCGAAGCGTCCCTGTGCGCCAAGCTGAGCGCTCGAGCCCAGCGCAAGAAGCAACCATCCGAACGTCTGAAGGGTTCGACGCATCATTGTCCCCATCTCCTTACTTGAAAGGCGCCAGCGATCGCTGACCCGGGTAATCACGATGACCGCGGTCCGGTGAGACCGCGTTGAGAGTGCTGGTGACGTGTGGGTGTCAGCAAAATGTAAACGTTCAAGCAGATCGATTGCTCCAACCGAATGCCAAGGCGTAGATTGTGGATGCTCTCAGACCTCGACCTGAACGGGCGGAGGCGCCGATGGCTGACTTGTACGCCAGGGCAGTGTTCTTCGTTACGGACGCCGATCGATCGCGCCGATACTATACGGAGCGCCTGGGCTTTTCGTTGGACTGGGATTCCAACGATGGCGTCTTCCAGGTGAGCCTGCTCGGCTTCGAACTCATCCTCAATCAGACGGGCGATCAAACTCGCGCACGAGCAGGCCACGGGCGCGTCTTCGTCGGGCTCGAGGACGACCAGGGCGAGCCAGTGCGCCAGCACTTCATTGCCCACGGGATCCAGACCGACCGGGTCGAATGGGGGAGACCGACGCTTCGGCTCCGGGACGAAGACGGCAACGAGATCTTCTTCTGGTTGCCGGGCGATGACTTTACCGGCTTGGAGCAGAAGCAGCCAGGCAGCTGAGCGCACCGGCAATCAGAACCCCGGCAAGGAGGTTGTATGGGTCGAGTTACTCGATGGGGCGAGGCTGCATACCAGGCCGCCGGCTCGGAATGCTCCGGCCTGGGAAGCTCCTTGGTGAGCGCTTCTGCCTCACTTCCGCCGTTGACGTTTCTCGAGATCGGCCAGCAACGCAGTCACGTCAGCCTCCCAGAGCTCCGGCGTCCGGAGGATCTGATGGCCGTTGGTCTCGGGCCGGGGAGCGAACTCCCGCCAGGTACCAATGCCGCCGGCTGCGACAAACGCATCGAAGTTGCGACGGCTGTGCGGGAGACTGTAGTAGGGGTCCTGCTCGCCATAGAGCCACAGGACCGGCACGCCTGAAGTCGCGCCCCGCCGGAACGTCGCCGTGTTGATCGCCTCGATCTCGGGGCATCGATCGCTCATCCAGCCGCCGACGAAGTTGATCACACCGTGGAAGCGCCCCGGTCGCGTTCCCGCATAGCCCACGGAAAGAATGCCGCCCCGAGACTGTCCGCCGATCAGCAGCCGGGTGGTGTCGACGTCAGGCCGGGTCACCAGGTGGCGAACCACTTCATCGAGATCGTCCAAGGCGCGTTCGAACCCCGCCAGCGTCGGACCCACGTCACAGGTGTATCCCGTGCCGTCGTAGCGAACGCCTTCGCCGTAGCGCCCGCCCGAGCGGCCCCGCCCCCGGCGCTGGGGCACCACCACCATCCAACCTCGCGGATTGAAGTAGTTGGCGAGCGAGGGGTACTCGCTGGTGTTCCGGAAGAGCGTGGTGTCGCGACCGTTGCCGGTTGATCCATGATTGAAAACCAACGTCGGAAACGGACCCGGCCCCGCTGGTCGGTAGATCACAACCTCGAGACGAACCGGTTCACCCTGCTCGACGAAGCGGGTCTGGATCCATTCGATGGCCCGCGTCTGAGCGGCGACCGGTGCGGCCACGATCGAAGCCAGCGCGAAGATGGGAACGGATCGGACCATCGTGGTCTCCTGTTTGGCATGGACTGGACGTCCGGGCTTCACTATAACTAAACTACGTTAATGATAACATCACCGGCCGACTGTTCGATCCGCGCAGCTCATGGTTGGGGCTACCGATCGGCGGCAATCCTCCTGACGTTGCTCCTTGGGTTCTGCACCCAACTTGCTGCGCAGCAGGGCCCACTGATCATCAGCAATGCCACCGTGATCGACGGGAGTGGGGCCCCGGCGTGGCGCAATGGCTGGGTCGTGATCGAAGGAGACCGGATTACGGCCGTGGGTCGCGGGGCGGCCCCCGAACGGGCTGGCGCGCAGCATCTCGATGCCCGCGGTCTCACGCTGACCCCAGGCCTCTCAGACCTGCACGTGCATCTGAACGAGCCGGTCCGCGCCCGATGGATCTTGCGAGCTCTGCTTGCCCATGGCGTTACGCGGGCCCGCGATACCGGCAACTCGTTGGCGGCGCTTCGGGACATCCGCGCCTGGATGACCACTGAGCCCGCGCTGCCTCGCCTCTTCCAGAGCGGACAGCTCTTCGATGGAAGTCGAAGCGGGCTACGCTTCCTCACCCCGGGTTCGGCGCTCGAAGACCAGTTGGCCGAGACGCTGGCGCACGGCGTCGACTTTCTCAAAGTCCACAACTGGGTCGGGTGGGATGCGTTGCGCCGGATCGCCGAGGCAAGCCGCGAAGCCGGCGTGCCACTGATCGGCCATGTGCCGCTCAACATCACG